>JAMOOA010000087.1 GCA_027066255.1 Candidatus Altimarinota bacterium
CTTTATTGTCTATTCCTTGCGTCTTTCCTTTTCTTTCTCACTTTCAACCCTCACTTCCATGTCCTTTCCTGTTTTTCATTTCTTCGCTACTCACCACACTTGGAAGCTCTACTCCTTGTCCTTCAAGTCTCTCAGCAAGTTTATAAGCAAGTGATCCTCTGGTTTCTAAATCACTTTCTGATAAAAATTCATCTGTCTCAATATCTGTAGAGAAATCGTTTTTCTCAAGTGCTTTCAAAAATGCTCTGAGATGATTATATGAAGCACCTCCTATCTTTGTAAATACTATCTTGAAATCTTCATTATCTGTGTTTTTTATAGCTTCTTCTATATCTTCTATATCAAGAACCTCTATCTGAACTCCTACTTCTAGAGCTTCCTTAAGTCATTTTTCTCCATAAGCCTTGAGCTCCTCAAATGTAGATTGGAGTTCTCCATAATCTGTAGGAACATCTAAGTCATATCTATTTAAAAGAGTTTCTACTGCATCCATATGTTTTTGTTCAGAGTTTGCAATCCTCTGGAAAGTTTCTTCCCCGTAAAGTTCATAGAGATAATTGTACGCATCTCTTGCGACCATTTCTTCACTGTATCCATATAAAAGTATTTGTTCCTCTTCTTCTGTAAGGTCTGAAAGTGGAATACCTTCTAACATGTCTCCTTTGGTATCTCATCCCTGTCCTCTTTCAAATCACTTACTCCCTTGACCTGCTTCACCATCTCTCAGACTTTGCATATATGTCTGCCTTTCTTCTTGATTCATAGATTGAACCTCTTCCCTTTGCTCTTGTGTAAGATTCTTCCCCACTCATCTTCCTTGCCCATTCCCCTGTCCATAAGCAGAGACTGAGGTAATTGATACTGTTAATATACTCACTGTAGCTATAGTAGCTAGTAATACTTTGTTTGCTTTCATAATATATAAACTATTATTAAAATAAATATGTTTTCTGAAGATTTCTATCTCTTCACACACTAGTACGAGAATCTGAAAATTTTCTTTCAAAAAAGAACAAAAAAATAGAGAGAAAAGTAGTTTTTCTCTCTATATAGATAAAATTTCTGTAATCTATTTTTTCACTATTCTATAATTTTTCTTTCCTTTTCTGATAAGAAGAAACTTTCCATCAATAAAATCTGCTGAGAAATCATAGTGCCCATCCTCTATCTTTTGTTCATTGATATGAAGCGCTCCGTTCTGGAGACTCTGACGAGCTGTTCCTCCAGATTGTTCCAGTCATGACTGGGTAAACATCCCAAAGAGGTTTTGATCTGTGTACTGTATCCCTCCTATTTCTTGGTAAAACAGCTCAAACTCTTCACTTGATAATCACTTGAGAAGTTCGAGTTTATCTTGGCTTCCAAAAAGAAATTCTGATATCTTCTCACTTACTTCAGCTTGAGGTTTCCCATGAACCATTTCAATAATAGTTTTTGCGAGGAACTTTTGACCCTGTCTTTTTTCTGGGACTTTTTCATGTTCCTGTACTACCTCAGATATATCTTCATCTGAAAGAAAACTAAAGAGCTTGAGATATCTCTCTATGTCAGCATCAAGCGTGTTGATAAAGTATTGATATACTTCATAGGGAGAAGTTTTTGCTTCGTCGAGCCAGACAGCATTTCCTTCGGACTTCCCAAACTTCTTTCCATTAGCATCGACTATAAGTTTATTGGTTACCCCAAATACCTCTGCTCCATCTTTTTTTGAGACAAGTTCAATACCTGCAAGGATTCCATCCCATTCATCACTTCCTCCTACTTCAAGAGTCACTCACTCATTTTTAAATAAATGATAGTAATCATATCCCATAATCAGCATATAACTGAACTCTGCGTAACTAATACTTTTATTTGGGTCGGTGATACGATCCTTTACTATACTTTTGTTTATCATCCAATTTACCGTCATATATCGTCCTACTTCTCTGAGATAATCAAGGACATTCATATTTTTATGAAAATCGTAGTTATTCACTATTTCGTATTCCAGTTCTTTTCCAGTGATAGAAGCGACATTGTCTATCAGTCTTTTAAACTGTGCCTCTATCCCTGCCTGATTTCTTGCGAGGTCTTCTTCAGTAAGTATTGGTCTCTCATCGTCTTTTCCACTCGGATTCCCAATAGTTGAGGTTGCTCCACCAACTAAGAGGTAGCATTTGTTTCCACGAAGCATGAAATGTACAGCCATCATAAGTGCAACAAAGTTCCCTATAGTCATAGAATTTGCACTACAGTCTACCCCAAAATAGAACTTCTCTCCTCATTTCTCAAATTGCTCAAATACCTTTTCATTAGTAAATTGATGAAGAAATCCTCTCTCTTCTAGGTCATTTCGTAAGTTTTTCATACTTGATATTTAAATATACATTTGTTACTCAGTAGTATAGTGAAAACTCAAAAAACAAAAATATATTTTGTAAATATGATGGCTGTTCTATAATGAAACTATTATGAAAAATCTAGACCTTTCAAAATTATTCGGATCCAAGTGTCGAGCAAAAATACTCGAGAGGTTTTTTTTGGAGCTAGAAGCTGGTGATGGGAAAGGATTTCATATGCGTGCGCTGTCACGTGACCTCGATGAACAAATAAACTCTATCAAAAGAGAGTTGGATAATCTCAGTAACATGGGGATTCTCAAATATAGAGAAGAACTCAGAAAGAAGATTTTTTCAGTAAACACCAACTTTCTCTTCTGTGATGAGCTTAAAGATATTTTTCTCAAGTCTTACAACCCTATCGATGCTATCAGAAAGTTCTTCAAAACTCAGAATCTTCTTGAGGTCATTATCGTCAACGAATCTGTAAAAAGAAAGCTGATGCAAGATGGAAAAAATATCCTCGATATATTCCTCATCGGAGAAATCGACAAAGATGAATTCAATGAATTTATGGGAACTATCTTCTACAACAAGAAAGTGAAGTACGCTATCATTTCCACTGAAGATTTCTACAATAGACTTGAGTATGGAGATAAACTCATTCAAAATATTTTGAAAGAAAAAGGGAATGTCTATCTAAAAGATGCCCTACATGTGAAAGAGAAATTTTAAGGTATCTTATTCCTTACTTTCAGACAACCCTAGTTCAGAAAGAAAATCACTATCTGACATCATCTTCTTAAGCATACATAGATTGTAAATATTTATACCTTGGTACTCTTCCATCTTACTGAGCTTTTTCAGGATATAAACAATAACATAAGGTCTCTCTCAAAGTTTTTTCTCAGGAGAACTATCAGTAGATTCATAACTTGTTTTCAAATACTTTAAAATACTCTTCTTAACATTTTCCACAAGAAAGTCTGGAGCAAGAGAAAAGTTATTTTTTGAATTCGTAGAATGTCGAGAATTGCAAGAAACCATGAAGTAAAAATGTAAGATAAATTATTATTTTTATTTAAAATTACTTTATAAGTAAAAATAGATAATAATCAAACTTTTTTGGTATAGACTTTACCACTTCTCAATTCAAACCGTTCCTATACGCTTCTCAAACTGTCCATACTTCACTCGATAATACATTAGTATTCATATCATGGCAGCATTATCCATGCAGTATACTTTCTTTGTTGGACAAAAGAATGTGAATCCATTTTCTTTTGATGCTTCTGATATCCTGGCTCTTAAATCATCGTTAGCACTCACTCCCCCTGCGAGAAGGACTGTTTCTACTCATTTTTGTTTTGCTGCTTCTATTATTTTATAACACAACACTTCGTTTACTGCTGCTTGAAATTCATAAGATATCTCTTGCTTATCTTGAAGAAAAAGTTTTCATCTCTTATCTACCTCACGCTTCACAGCACTCTTAAGTCCTGAGAAACTAAAATTGAACTGTGATTTATTGAGATAGGAACGAGGAAAGAGTTTTGAGGATACTCCCTTATACTCATCAGCTAACTTTGAAACTACAGGTCATCCAGGATACTCAAGCCCCATCATCTTTGCTACCTTATCAAAAGCCTCTCCTGCAGAATCATCTTGCGTTCCACCAAGCTTCTCCCTTGTCCACATATCTGACATATGATATATCTCATTATGTCCTCCAGAAACAGTGAGACACACTAGTGGGAATTCTATCTCAGATTCTTTTCGTTCTAAAAAATTAGAAAAGATATGCGCCTCGATATGATTGATAGAAAGAATCGGTATTTTTAAGCTGTGAGAAATCGTTGAAGCAACTGTTATCCCTGTCAATAAAGACGGAATAAGTCCGGGATGAGTGGTAACTCCGATATAATCTATGTCCTGAAGTGCAACATCCCCTTCATCTAAAACCTCTTGTAACACGTCAAAAATAGCATTCGCATGTTCACGACTCGCTACTTCCGGTACTACTCATCCAGTTTTATTATGTATCTTTATCTGGCTCGCTGTCGACATAGCAATTAGTCTCTCATCCTCAAAAAGAGCAATAGAGGTATCGTCACAGGATGTTTCAAATGCAAGGATTTTCATATGTTTATTTTTCTATAAATTCTAAAGTTCTTTCAAATAGCTCTTTATACTTCCCTTCCTGAGTAAATCCATGATTTGCTCCTTTTATAATATAGGTCTCTATTTTGAGAATATCTGTTTGGATTCTTGTACTCAAGTGTCCTCAGTTTTCGGCATGAACAATAAACATATTTTTATAAGGAAAAGGAAAACTTTTAAGTGTATCAATATGATCTTCCTTACGATTTTGCACCATCTCTTCTGAGACAACAAGAGCCTTCCCATTTTTTGGGAGAAAGAGAAATACTTCTCACATTTTTATAAACGTCTTCTCTATTCCTGTGTTTTCAAAAGCAGGATCCCAGAAAATACATTTTTTAATGTTTTGAGGAAGTCTCTTCATTCATATAACACTTGGTCATCCGAGACTATGAGAGATGAGAGAAATACTAGAGTATGTTTGTGAAAGATGTTCACAAACATACTCTATATCTGTACTGTGAGTTGAAATACTACTTTCTGCAAGTTTTCTGTTTTTTTCGCCTCCATCATAAAGATTAAAACGAAACACTTCGTATCATCTCTCAATAAAATATTCTTTTGCATTATAATAATGCGATTCATACATATCTCATGAGAGCCCATGAATAAATATAAGTAATTTCTGTGATTTTTTCTTCCAATTCAAAATCCCTTGTATTTCAAACCCATCTGATGTTGGAATATTTAAATGCTTTTCCATATTTATTCTTTTATTTTCTTAATAAGCTTTAGCATATCTGCTTTTAGCTTGGCTTCAAGAGATAGCTTCTTTTTTATTTGTGGATGAAAGAACTCTATCTTCCAGGCATGGAGCATCTGACGAGTCAGTCAAAAATGCTTGAAAAAATAATGATTGAGTCATTTGTTTCCATAAGTGTTATCTCATAGAACAGGAGTTCCTATCGCTGCCATATGGACTCGTATCTGATGCATACGACCTGTTTCTATAGTCACCTCAACCTCAGAAATAATCTGTTCTCCTTGAGGAAGTTGAAGAGTATGTTCTCTCAATACTTTGAAGTGCGTAATTGCTTCTTTTCATCACTCAGAAACTTGAACTTTGTTTTCATTGTGTGCGTTTTCAATACGCTTAAGTTTCTTAGTAATGCTTCCTGAGGATCGTGAAAATTTTCAAACACAAAGTGTAAAATACGTCTTTTGGATACTATTTTTCTTTCTAAAATCTTCTGAGAGTTTCATGAGGACATGTTTATCTTTCGCGATCATCACGATACCTGAAGTATCTCTGTCGATGCGATGAATAAGAGAAGGTTTAAAAGTAAGGCTTGAGTACTGGTCTCCCAGATAGTCTTGAGCCTGCTCTATGAGAGATACTTCTTGAGACTTGTGATCTGCTGGGTGAACATTTTGATTTGGGTTTTTATTTACAATCAAGAGCGCTTCATCCTCAAAAATGATATCTGTAGGAAGTAGTTTCTCTGAGATAGTTGCTTTCTTTTGTAATGGAATTGTGGCTCTCAAATCTTCTATATCTGTGTCTGAAAGAAATACCTGAACTTTTTCTCACAATTGAAGTTTATATTCATTATTCTTTTTTATTTTTTTCTCTTCTGTTGTAATAATTTTTATATTTCCCTTTCTATTAAGTTTATATAAAAACCCCAAAGTCGCGTTTGGAAAAAGTTTCTTAAGGAACTTATCAAGTCTCTGATCTGCGTCATTTGATGTAATAGAAAACTGTTGCATAAAAGGATAATCAAAAAACAAAGAAATATAGATTTTTTATTGAAAGACCGTAAAATCAAAAGCCTGATCAGTAGTAAGTTGTGGTACTCTCACAGTAAAGTTCTTTTGAAACCCATAAGATTTCCCCGCAATAGTAATATTGGTAAATCTTGTAGGGATAGAATCTCATCCTGTATCGATTTGATACTCTAAAAAAGGAATAGGTTTTGTTCCTTCCATAAACATATTTGCCAAAGGTGATATCCTCAATATACAATCATCTAAGAGACCAGTACAATTATTTAAATAGAAACTAGAAAAGACTCTACTTGTACCATCAAGCTCTAATCCTCCTCTTGCATTGAGAGTAAAGATTCCTCCATTTATATCAGTAGTCGTTATAAAATCTGTAAGATTCTCTGGAAAAAGAGTATTACTCGTACTAGAAAGTTGCCGTGTAAGGATTGTAGTAGTTGCATCTCCCTCAACTTGTTGGTCTGAAAAATTTCCATCTTCATCAAAATCGGGGACACGAAAATTAAATCTCATATTTGACCAACCATCTTGAATCATTCCTTTTCAAACCAAAAGCTGCAAAGGTTTTCCATATGCTATGGTATTCCAATCGTTATCAAAAGGACTGTCTCACTCGTCTACGTCAGGGATGAGTGTTCCATTTGCATCTATATCATAGCTATAGTCACTATCCCCTGAAAACACTTTTGTATCCTCGTCTCAGAGATTATTTTGTTTCATATACCAGAGTGCTTGCTCTACCGCGGAATTTGCGAGATAAAAAGCCTTGGTAGAATTTTCTAGTCATTTTACATTTTGAGCATATGGAATAATAAAACTCAATAAAAAAAGAGACATCGTTGAGACAAGAATAATAATAATAAGTCCGAATATTAGAGAAAAACCTGTGTTTGTCTTTTTCATAGATTAATTGTATTTGGTAGTAAGATTTATAGTCGTATTTATTTGAACCTCAGGAACACTTCCTTTCAGTCTCAATCTTTCTTTCCAGGAAGGAAGAATAGTCATAGAAATACGTAAATATGGTGATAAAAATGTAGAATCTAGATTATCAGCCCATGCAAGATTACTATCTTTATTGGGGTAAGCAGAAATCTTTATGTTCTTAACATTGACGTTATCCCCGAGAATAGTGAGCCAATAGTTTTCACTATCATCCGTATCTACTGCTGGAGTAAGATCTGCAACAATTGGTGAACTTGTCCCATATACTTCTGGATCATAAATCCACGTGTCTATAATTCCATCATTTTGTGTTACATCAATGATACTTGAAGAATGATCGTTTCACCAATCTACTCCCTTAAGTCTCAAAAACTGTATCGTCCCAAAACATCCATCTCCAGTAGGAGTTCTTGGATTACTAAAGTCACATATTGCTGAAGCAATTTTATTTGGGTCTTCCTGTACATACCATCTAAAAAATGTTCTTGAATCTCAAGACTTTCCTATGAGATATATCTCTGAAATTTCTCCATCTACTCAAAAAACACTAGGTCCATTTCCGAGGTAAAGGTCATCGTCATCACCCAAAATACTTCCATCTCCATCTTCGTCTCCTCCATCCCCATCAGCATCAGAGTTGTAATCAATAAACTGCTCTGGATATTGACCATATAAAAATTTATCCCCAAGAATACTAGCTCCTGCATCATTATGTGTTAAGATGCATCCATCATTTCACATAAGAGAAGTATTTCAGCTAATACAGTGAACTAAAGAATTTGCTCCATTCCCAAAGCTTGTAAGCGTGTCATAATGTCCAGAAAGATACGTGCTATTTCAGATATTTTTTCTCTGAAAATATTCTTCATAATCAAGAGTTCCCCCTGATTTCACTATTTCGAAAAACCTCTCTGAAAAATAAAATGCTTGTTGCTCAAGCTTCGTTTTCTCCATAAGTTTAATTCTCCCAATCCCAACAGCATTGACTGCGTAAAGTCAACTAATCGTTACCATAGAAACAATCGTAACTCCTAGGAGGATTTCAATGAGAGTAAATCATCCTGTATAGGATTTAATATTTTTCATTTCTTTTATATTTTAAATAGGTACCTCCATAGATCCGAAAAAAAAGAAGTAAGTTTGAGTCCAGAAGGGTTTCTCCAAAAGTACTTTGGCCAATGACGAAAAAGAAAATCTAGAAAACAGAAAAAGAGATTATCTTTTTTTACCACTTCTTTTTTTCCAAAAAATATCCCCATACTACGAGGAACACTCAAAAGAGAACTTATAACAAATATAATACTATCAAGAAAAGTATTTGATATTTTTTTCCTCTTTCTTCTAGCCATTTATAAAGTGTTATTTGGATGTATTCTCTAAATCTTAGAGATAGTATAAGAATCATAAACCATAATAAAAAAAAGTAAATAATATAAAACTTTACTTTGAAAGTTTTTTATGTAAAAATCCTACCTAAGGAGATTTTATAAAAACACATATAAATATGTCTTATCAACAAAGAGCAAAATACAAAAACCTAAAAAGGTATTTGTATAAAGTGCAAGAATCTTTGAGGTTTAAGACAGGGCACATCACTCATGCTGGGAAAATAGTACTTTTCTGAAGTGTTATTATTATATTATCTTTATTTTTTACTTGGGTTGATTCAGGGAGTTTGATACATTCAGGAGGAGCATTTGCTCGAGTCTCTGGAAAGCCAGCTACCATGATACTTATCATTATAGGATTTATTTACTTTTCCCTCTTTTCGATAGAGAAGAAAGAAAAGATGAAGCTCATTTCAAACTTTTACTTCAAGGATTATACTAGTTGCATTCTTTGAGGGATTTTTATTATTATGCTCTGTATCAGTTCATTCAATTATATCTCATGACTACAAATGTTTGAAAGCGATATCTCCTCTGGAAAATGACCTATACTTTGTCTCTGTGGAGCAATTATCATGACAGTAGGTGGCTTTGTCATGAAAATGGAAAGATCTAAAAATATCACTGGAACCTTTGTACATGAACCAGGAATAAAAAACACAGCCCCGTCCCAAGAAGAAAAGAATAACATGAAACTTCCCTTTTAAAGTTTCATGAAAAAGAAAAAGTTTTTGACTTTTAATTGAAAGGAGTTATATTTTATCTATTAATTTTTCACTCATGTGACAAATGGTAACAGACACACTCACCAACGAACAAATTCGCTCTTACTTTGATAAAGTACTCAGCTCTCTTTCCGAAAAAGAAAGAACAGTTATAGAGAGAAGGATAGGTCTCACCGGAAATAGAGAAACACTCCAAAGTATTGGTAATTCCTTCTCTCCAAACATTACTAGAGAAAGAGTAAGACAGATAGAAGATGCTGGAATCAAGAAGGTCGGGAGGATTATCAAAGCAACTGAGCTCTCTCAAATACAAGAAAAAGGAAAAGAAATACTTTCTCTTCATGGAGGAGTCCTTACAAGAGATAAACTCGTAGGAGCGCTTATCAGTGAACTTCATCTTTCAAAAGATGTAAACGCCTTTATTCTCGAAGTAATCATACAATCTGACTTTGATATACTTAAATCAAAACCAAGACTTGGAACTCAGACGTATTTCTACCTCCCAAACATCACGAGAAAACACATAGATGCCGTTTATAAGGAGTCTCTCAAAATGCTCAGAAAAAAGAAAGATGTTATGGAACAGTCTGAACTCTATTCAGCTATCCTAAATCTCCTCTCAAAAGAACTTGGAAGCCTTGGTGCTCCATTTGTAGATAGTGTACTCGATGTATTTGATGATATCGTCAAATGAGAAGAAACACTTATCGGTCTCACAAGATGGAAAATACTTAATCCAAAAACGCTCAAAGATAAGTCTATCTATGTAATGAAAAAGGAGAAAGTTCCTATGCACTTTATAGATATTTCTAATAAAATATCAGAATATCTCGGAGAAACAGTAAAAGTAAACACTATCCACAATGAGCTCATTAGAAATGAAGAATTTATTCTTATAGGAAGAGGAATATACGCATTAAAAGAATGGGGTTTCAAACCTGGAACAGTTCTTGATGTGATTGTTGATGTTCTCAAAAAAGAAGGAGATGCAATGAGTACTGAAAATATCATCAAAAAAGTTCTCAAAGTAAGAACCGTAAAAAGAACGACTATCTATATGAACCTTCAAAATAAGAAAGTTATAGAAAGAGTAGGACGTAACTTCTACAAACTCAAAGACTAAATCAGAAACAAAACAATAAAAAACTGCCAAATTCTGGCAGTTTTTTATTGTTTTGTTTCTAGATATTTTCATATCATTCTGAACTTGATTCAGAATCTTTCTCCAGTACAATCCTACAATATAATATATACTACCAAAATAATTATTTTCATGAAAATTCTCGTATTTGATACTGAAACAACTGGTTTCATAAATAAGAAAGAGTTCAACCTCGAAAAACAGCCTCGAATTGTTCAATTTGCTGGGATTATGTGAGAAATGAGTAAAAATGGGAACTTCGAAGAATCTGGAAGAATAAATGTTCTTATAAATCCTGGTGTTCCTATTCCCTATGGAGCTTCCCAAGTTCATAATATCTATGATGTTGATGTAAAAGAGGCTCCCCGTATAGAGACCTCTATCGATGAATTCCTCAAAGTAATAAACGAAGCTGATGCTATTATTGGACACAATATAGAATATGATGAGGATATGATAAAGTTGGAACTAAGGAGACTTCAAAGAGTACATGAGTACCAGCCTAAACAGGTTCTTTGTACGATGAAATCAACAGTGGATTTTTGTCAATTGCAAGGAAACGGAAAGAGATTCAAGTATCCAAAGCTTTGAGAACTCCACAAGAAACTCTTTGATGAATACTTCATTGGAGCACATGATGCGATGGTTGATGTGGAAGCAACTCTCAGATGTTTTTTGGAACTTGAAAAAAAATGAATTCTCCAGCTTCAAAAAATCGAAAAATCCGTCATGAGTTTATTTTAATTTCTTGTCATTCTGAACTTGATTCAGAATCTTTTCGGAATAAAATCTATAGAATAACGAAAATACTGTTTCCTAAACAATGCTTAAGTACTTTTTATTTTAAATCTCTTATACTTTACTCCTATGTCCGATTATTCAGACCTCATAAACGTTGAAGATCTCTGAGATAAAAGAGAAGATTTTGATCCAGAAAGAGGAGATGTCTCTTTTTATTGCAAAGATTGCGAGTGTATTGTTGAAACAGAAAGAAAAAATCCACGTGGATATAAGTTCACTTGTAAAAAATGTTCAGGGAAAAATATAGCTATAGGAACTGAAAAGTGACTCAAAACTAACTATAGGATTAAATAATAAAGAGATTATTTTCAAAAAGATTTGCATAAATATATACTCTATATACACTCTATATACTCATCACATATATACACTTATGAGACGAAACACTTTTATTAGCTAAATATACATACATATGGATAAGAAAGCAGCACTTCAAAATGCTCTCGATATGATCGAAAAACAATACGGAAAAGGTTCTATTATGAAACTTGGAGATGATGAAAGAGGAAAATCAATCCCTACATTTCCTTCTGGTTCTCTTTCACTTGATATAGCTCTATGAGGATGATATGCAAAAGGAAGAATCGTAGAGATTTACGGTCCAGAATCATCAGGAAAAACCACTCTTACTCTCCATGCAATTGCTGAAGTTCAAAAAGCAGGAGGAACAGCAGCTTTCATCGATGCTGAACATGCACTTGACCCAAGCTATGCTGAGAAAGTTGGGGTAAATACTAAAGAACT
>JAMOOA010000088.1 GCA_027066255.1 Candidatus Altimarinota bacterium
GTATTTTTGTTCCAAATTTCTTGTTTTTTTCAGATTTCTTGATGATTTTCATAGTAATCTTATCTATCTTTTCTACGAGTTTTTTTCCTTGTTTCATTTCAAGCAGTTCAGTCCTTGTTTCTGAGATATTCATTGCTAAACTCTGAGAAAAAGAAAAACCAAAAAGAGAAAGAAGCAGAACAAGAAATAATATATTTCTTTTCATTATGTATATTTTTATATAGTAAGAATCTTCCTCCCTATGTAAGGGAGGAAGAAAAAATTATCTTGCATCTGCATCATCTATGTCCCACTCTCCTCCTCCTATTGGATATACTTCCATTCCTTCTTCTATGCCGTCGAATGGAAAATCTTCATAACTAACTCCATAATGAGCATCTATTTTTTTGTACATCTTATCGAGAAGAGAGAAAAATATTTTCTGATTCTTTTCAATCTTTAATTTTTTAAAGTCAGCTTCTAGTTCTTTCTTAAGTTTTGTATTGTCTATTTCCCCTATCTCCATTTCAACGGATTCTATTATGAAATCCTTCTCCTCACCAAAGTTAAACTCTTCCCCGAGAAATTCTCCTCATTCTATAATCATAACTCCACTCTCTTCATAGTACTTATTGAGTGATTCATCTTGATATAAAGCATCGAGTATGTTAAAAAACTCTTCTTCATCTGTTTCTTTTTCTAGTTTCTTTATTGTGTCAGAAAATTTCGCTTTGAGTTTTGCATCCTTGATAAGTTGTTGCTCTTTTTTCACTCCTTCTATCATGTCTTTTTTGAGATCTTCAAAACTAAATTCCCAATCAGGAAATTCCATATCTTCGCTCCCCATATCAGTAGGATAATACTCTCATATTGCTATCGAACTTCCATTCATATTTATATAAAATGGATCTCCAGGGAGAATATCTTCTCCATTTATTCCGAAATCTCCTGCAAAGGTAAATCCTTGAGTTTCATAGTATTTATTCAGTACCTCGTCTTGGTATAAAGCATCGAGGATATTAAAAAACTTTTCTTCATCTGTTTCTTTTTCTAGTTTCTTTATTGTGTCAGAAAATTTCGCTTTGAGTTCTGTGTCCTTGATAAGTTTCTGTTCTTCATTCACTCCTTGGATAATGTCTTTTCTCATATCTTTAAAATCAAATTCCCAATCAGGCATAACCTGGTTTTCTTCATAATATGCATCTAATTTTGTATATATGGCATCAATAGCTGTGAAGAACTTTTCCCCATCAGAGATCTTTTGAGTTGAGGCAAGGAGTTTAATAAGTTCTGTTTTTAATGCTCCTTTTTCAAGGTTATCAATTTCTTCTTTCAAAGAGGAAAGAATATCATTTTGAGAAATTCCTTCAAGCTCTACTCCAATAAGAGCAAGTTCCTCTGGTGAGATATTTTCTTCTAGTTGAATCTGTTTGAGTATCTGAGCCTTAAACTCATCATCACTCATTGCGTGAACTCCGACAATTCCACTGAGTAAAACACCCGTAACAGCTGTAGTAGCAATTACCTTTTGTATATATGTTTTCATATAATATGTATTAAAAATAAAAATAGGTATGGAGATTATATAACCTCCATACCCTAATACGAAATACCCAGCAAAGTGTGACTATTTCTTTATAATTTTATCAAGTGTGTTCATTTTCAAGAGACTATTAAAACCCTTCTGTAGGTTTCATAGTACATCTGTAGTATAGCAATCATCCTGTTTCTCACAAAAACTTCACTTGGTACAGTCTGTGATTCCCATTTCTTCTCCAACAGCAAGAAATATATCAAATACTGATATTTGATTCGGAGACTTTGCAAGTTGCACTCCTCCGTTTCTCCCTTGTTTTGTTTCGAGAATACCTCCAGTATTCAAATCTGCAATAATCCTCCTTAAACACGTCTCACTCATCCCTTCATGAAGAGCGATATCTCGTATCTGCACCAAGCCTCCCTTATCCGCTACATAGCAAACAGCCTTTAGTGCATCATCTCATGTTTGGGAGAGCTTTATCATAATTTATATCTTGAGTATATCATCAAAGTTATCCTTTTTTTCATCATTCAAGTACTTATGAAGAGCGTTTCTTGTTGTCAGTAGACCCAAAACAGATGCTTGTCTCCTCCTGTCTGAGATCGGCATTCCTATAAGTTCTTCTATATATGAGTATCCCAGTTCAAAAATCTCTTCTACCTTCATTCCTACAATACTCTCTCCAAATATACTCGCGCATGCTGTCGTAATAATCGCTGTATCTCCTTCGAAAGACCAATCTTTTATACTATCATCTTCTATCGTAATATATACTTTCAGGTCATCTCCGCAAGTACGGTTTTCTTCCCAGAAAGATATATCAAACTTCTCCGGTACTCCCTTGTTCGGTGGAGTCTTACTATAAAATGTTATCGTTTCGTTGTACATTTATTTTAAATCATTAATAGCCTTTCAAAGTATATCAAAAAATTTATCAATATCTTCTTTGGTATTATAGATATGTAAACTCATACGACAAGTATGTTTTTGTCATTTATGTTGCATAAATGG
>JAMOOA010000089.1 GCA_027066255.1 Candidatus Altimarinota bacterium
TGGAGATATCATTAAAGTTCCACCTGTTTCAGGACTTATTCATACAGTGAAATCAGGAGAAACACTCTGAGGTATTGCAGAAAAGTATAACATAGAAGAAAAGAGGATTATGAGGCAGAATCTCCTTCTTTCAGCGGCTGATCTCAAAGCTGACACAATAATTATCATACCAGGAGCAAAAAAAGAAGCTCCAAAACCTACTCTTTCAGCAGCTCCTACTTACGCAAAAACAACAACTACAAAAAAAACTACTTCAAAATCATGAGGATATAGCTTTGCAAGTACTGCGGGGAGTCAGTACGTAAATACTGTAGGGAAATATAAACTCACTCTAAAACCTAAATATCATACTTTTTATTG
Source organism: Candidatus Altimarinota bacterium (assembly GCA_027066255.1). GTDB lineage: Bacteria > Patescibacteriota > Gracilibacteria > BD1-5 > UBA6164 > CALDZK01. Next base: position 361 of record JAMOOA010000089.1, read on the forward strand.
GGGGAATTGTACGTGGTACGTCGCAAAGTACAAGAGTGTCAATTGGGGAGGAAATGCAAATCAATGGATTAAAAATGCTTCTGCAAAGTGACATCCAACAGGACAAAATCCAACTCTTGGATCTATCGTTGTATTTAACGGAAGAGGATATAACCCAAGATATGGTCATGTTGCTATCGTTATGGATATCAAATCAGACCATATCATTGTTTCCGACATGAATTACCGTAGACTTGGAGAAATAACAACCAGAAAAGTCTCAAGAAACTCAAGGTCAATTCTAGGATATATATATGTAGATTAATAGAAATAATAAAAAAAGAGAGGAAGGTGTACTTATCTTTCTCTCTTTTTTGTATACAAGAAGTTATTTACTCATAGCATTTATAATTTTGTATCCAACTTGTGCAATTGGCATGACTACTTGATACATTTTTTTCTTGAGTAAGAGAAAATCAGCGTGAATAATCTCAAGCATGTAGTGGATAGGGAAGTTGTTTTCATATTCAATATATGCTTGAAATACGAGAGGAAATATCTTGTAAGTATGAGAAGTTTCAGCCGAGATATCTCATTGGACTCATCCTATAAGTTCAGCAATTTCAGTTGTTTGGTACTGTTTCTCAAAGTCATTATTTTGTCATGGAGTATCAATCCCCAAGATATTCTTTGTATCTGAGTAATATACTCTCAGATATGAGAGATAGCTAATATATTGGCACATCTCGTAGGTTGTTTCATCGAGTAGTTCTTTTTTTATGAGGAACTTTTTTTTCTCCGTGAGTGCACAATGAAGAGTACTTGCAGTAAGTTCGAGCTTCTGAATCCTCTGTTCTATTTGCCTTCCTATGGTGTTATCTATTTCTCATGTTCTATCTGTTTTGAGCTGCTCTTTTAAGAAAGTGAGAGAATTTCTTTGAGACTGTATCATTGCACACTTATATATAGTCCCCATGTTGTTTCTATACATAGTTTTTGCTTCTTGTAGAGCTGGAGTAAGTGAATCAGTTCATATGTATGTACTGCCAAGAGACTTTGCGTTTATATATTTCTGCGTCTTGAAAATAGGCTTCTGAGGCTTATAGGTCTCACATATCTTCTTTGTGCGACAGGTATAGAGATCAAAGCCTTTCTTTGTTTCACACGCATCTGTCTCTCCTGCACCGTATAGGGTATTTAGAGAAAAGGAAAAGACAAGAAAGCCAAGGGAAAGATACCTCGAAATCTTCATAAAAGATAGTGAAAAATAATCGTTCTTCATACTACGTAAAAGTTCCTTCTTTACAAGGAAGAAGAAACTTTTTTTACTTTCTTCAAAATCTAAAAGTTTGACAAGAATACAAAGTCCCGTACTATTTTTTGTATCTTACTTCATAAGAACCACTTATGAGAAAGCTGTCTACTGTTCTTTTATTGATACTCACCATTCTTTGGGGATACACTTCTTGGTATTGGTACACATGCAAGATTAAGTGATTTTGCAGTCTTCAAAGGTTGGAGCAAGAAGCTGCTAAATCTGATGTATTAGAGATACCTTTGTGAAATCAAGGGGTTGCCGGAGAACAGGAAGATAGTACTCTTACCACAGAAATACAAGAGATATCAAAACAAGAATGAATAAATGTGGAGACATCAGAAATACCATCTCAATTATTAGAGAAAGAAACAGAAGAAAATCCTCCAGAGGAAGGGGAAATAATCGTAGAAAAAGAAGTAGTAAATCTCACATGTAGTGATATACTTTCAAAAGCTATTTCTCTATGAGGAGCAGGGAATGACGAAGAAGAGGTAAAGAAACTTGAACAATTCCTCAATAAAAAAGAGTGAGAGCAACTGGATATAGATGGAAGATATAGCCAGGATGATTTTGATGCTGTGAAGAGATTTCAGCTCAAATACCGTAAAGAAATTCTAGATCCTTGGAAGATTTCTTATCCTACATGATATGTCTATACGACAACTATAAAAAAGATAAACGAGATTCATTGTGATAAATAACCGATATATTACTCTATAATTCCTTTGTTATGCTTTCAAATATTCCACAGGCGTATGATCTATCTGATGCAACTCTTGAGATACTCTTTATGCTCCTAGTAGCATTTTTATTAGGTTTTTTGTTTGCCTGGCTTATAAAAAAATGAAAAAACAGGGAATCTTC
>JAMOOA010000090.1 GCA_027066255.1 Candidatus Altimarinota bacterium
TGGATTGTAAAGACTGTAAAGCAAGGTGGAGAGCAGATAAACTCGTAGACAATAAGATAGAGGATGGAGCAACTGAACCTGCATGATATGCAGGAGATAAAACAGATTCAAAACGACTTGATGAGATAGTAAAACAACTAGATATAACTTGTCCAGATTGTGGAAAAGGAGATTTCTCTGAAATTAAGAAATTTAACCTCATGCTCAAAACCTTTCTTTGAGTCACTGAGGATGGAGCAGCACTTGCATATTTGAGACCAGAAACAGCACAAGGTCAATTTGTAGACTTTCCACAGGTTGCCAGAAGTAGCCGTAGAAAACTTCCTTTTGGAATCGCACAAACAGGGAAATCATTTAGAAACGAAATCACTCCTGGGAATTTTATTTTCAGAACGAGAGAATTTGAACAAATGGAAATGGAGTATTTTGTAACCCCAGGAGAAGATGATGAAGCGTATGCTCTCTGGAAAGCTGAATCTGAGAGATTCTTTGTAGAAGTACTTGGTTTAGCTCAGGAGAATATCAGATTTGTAGCTATCAAAAAAGAGGAACTTCCTCATTATTCGAAAGAAGCAGGGGATTTTGAGTACCAATATCCTTTTGGATGGGGAGAGATAGAAACACTCGCAAATAGAACAGATTATGATCTCAAAGCCCACATGTCAGCCTCAAAACAAGACATGAGCTACTTTGATGCTGTCAATAATAAGAAATTTATTCCGTATGTGATAGAACCAGCTATGGGACTTGGACGTATTGTTCTCGCTGCACTATGTGACGCGTATATTATCGATGAAGTAAACAACAGAACCTATCTGAAACTTGACCCGAAAGTTGCTCCTATAAAGATATGAGTTCTTCCAGTGGTGAAGAAACTCTGAGATCTCGGGAGAGAAGTATATGCTCAGCTTTCTGAAGACTTCATTTGTGAATATGATGAAACAGGTTCAGTAGGGAAAAGGTATGCTCGTATGGACGAGATAGGAACCCCATTTTGTGTCACTATTGATACAGATAACTATGATGCTGGAAATGTAACTGTCAGACATAGAGATAGTATGGAGCAGGAAATAATCGCATTGAAAGATTTGAATGAATATATAAAAGAGAGATTGAAATAAATATACCAAAAAATAAAGCTGTTTACTACAAACAGCTTTATTTTTTTCTTTTAAAATATCTTTATAATTCTTTCTTTTCTTCTTCCACTTCTGTTTTTTTAGATTTAGAAGCATCTCCTGTGTCTCCAAGAGGATTATCTCCGTACTGATTCTTTCATGGAGTCCCTTGGAAAAATCCTGCCCATATAACAGCAATGATTCAAACGTAAGGAACAAAAGCTAGTAATGAATACCACCCAGATCTTCCCAGGTCATGGAAACGCTTAATGTAGGCACAAGTGCTTACGTAGAGAACATAAAAGTATCAGATACCAAGCATAGCTCCAGATATCCAAGTGAGCACTTCTATTTGCATAGCTATAAATGCCCAAAAGAGTAATCCCAATGGTATGAGTACGAGTAAAGACATACCAAGGGGGTAGAGCCAGAACTTTTGTCTATTCCATCTTCCTGTATAAGAATTACATTCTGTAAAAAATCATTGTAAATCCATGGTATATGTTTAGTAAATTATAATTCTTCCACTTCAGAAGTTTTTGTTTCTTTTGCTGAGGTTTCTTTTGCTGAGGTTTCTTTTGTTTTTTCTCCAGCCTCGAGCTTGTATCCAATCACTGGGAGCATAATGAAATCGAAGAATATGATCCCGAGAGTACTCCATACTCATCTCCCAGTTCTTTTAGATATCCCATGAGAGATAATGATAGCGATAACAATACCTGGAATAATAAATGCTATAAATCCTAGTATGAGCCATAGTACCCAGATTCCGTCTTTTCCTCCGGCCTTTACAAAGGAATACACTTGGACTACTGGAACCCAAGAAAGCCAAGGGTGAGGTTCTCCTAGTTTTGTATTGATGTTGTATAGTCCCCATGCTTTGAGAAGAAACGCAACAACCATAAATATATTTATAAAGAGACTACCTGTTTGCACCCAGGGCATCATTGCTTCAAGCATCATATCTTCTCATCCAGAAAGAGGAAGCCCCTGTAAATCAACATCCAGACTCGTGTTTGATACATCTATCATATTCCGTAAGTATTAAGAAAGTAAATTGCATCTTTGTTCTCCATCAATATTATGTCTTTAGTGTAGAAAATCAATTATTTTTTTAACTCCTGGTCTTATGTTTCAAGCAAAAGAAGGCTTTTTAGATAGAGTCGAACAAACTTTTATTCTCTTCAGAAAAAACTTTCTATCCTTTAGTATTCCTTTCCTTGCTTTTAATTTTGTGCTTTTGGTTATTATCCCTTATCTTTTTGGTGCTGTAGCCTTTAGTTATATCCCTTTTGAAGAAATATTTTTAAGCGATGATATAGAAGCACTTTCAAACATGAGTCTGACTATCACCTTCCTTGTTA
>JAMOOA010000091.1 GCA_027066255.1 Candidatus Altimarinota bacterium
AATCGTGCTCCGACTCTTCATAGACTTTCAATTCAAGCATTTAAACCCGTTCTTGTAGAGGGAAAAGCAATTCAGCTTCATCCTCTTACTTGTACAGCTTTCAATGCAGATTTTGATGGGGATCAGATGGCTGTCCATCTTCCTCTTACAAAGAAAGCACAGGAAGAAGCTCGTGAACTTATGGTTACTTCTAAGAATCTTCTCGCTCCAGCTTCTGGTGAACCAATTGTTACTCCTTCTCAGGATATGATCTTGGGATGTTATTTTATAACAAACATAAAGAAAAAAGGAAAAGGAACAGGAAGCCTCTTTGCAAATATAGTAGACGTGAGTCATAGTTATGATGCAGGTTCTATAGATATGAGGTCTCTCATAAAAGTAAGAGTAAATGGTGCAGTAATAGAAACAACGTACGGAAGACTTCTTTTTAATGAAATATCTCCAGATGAGCTGGGATATATCAATGAAACTCTTAAAAAATCAGTTATTAAGAGAATTCTTGCTGAAAGTTTTGAAAAACTCGGTTCAGAAAGAACAGCTGTATTTGTAGATAAAGTCAAAGATTTTGGATACAAGTATGCAACACTCTCAGGATTATCTATATCTCAAGAAGATATGATTGTTCCAGAAAACAAGAAAGAACTCCTTGAGATAGCTTCTGAAAAAGTAAAATATATTCAAAAGAAGCGTTGGATGGGATTCATGACGGAAGATGAAAAATTCAATCAATCAGTTGCTATATGGGCTGAGGTTAAAAAAGTTATAGAAGGAGAGATGAAAAATCTCTTTGATGAAACGAATCATATATATAACTTTATCGATTCTGGTGCAAGGTGAAACTGGGGTAATATCACTCAAATGTGTGGAATGAAATGACTGGTAGCTTCTACCTCTGGTAAAACTATTGAGCTTCCTATTAAATCTACGCTAAAAGAAGGGTTCTCAACTCTTGAATACTTTATTGCAACACATGGTTGACGTAAAGGGAAGTCAGATACAGCTCTTAAAACAGCACAGTCAGGGTACCTTACTCGTAGACTTGTAGATTCTGCACAGAACATTATTGTAAAAGCAGACGATTGTAATACCGTTCATTATAAAACAGTCTCAAGAGATGAAAAGAAAGGAAGCTTTGATGAGAGTTTTGAAGATAGAATCTTCTCTCATGGTTTAGCTCTTGATGTTAAAGATTCGAAAGGAAAGATACTTCTTCCAGCAGGAACAATTATCAATAATGATGTTATAGCTGAATTAAACGAAAACAAGATAGACGAAGTAAGTATTAGGAGCGTTCTTACTTGTGAAACAGAAGGAGGAGTATGTAAGATTTGTTATGGACTCAATCTTGGACTCAATGAAGAGATAGAAATAGGATCTCCAGTAGGGGTTACTGCAGCTCAATCTATTGGTGAACCAGGAACGCAATTGACGATGCGTACATTTCATTCGGGATGAGTTGCTAAAGAGGGAGGGGATATGACTCAGGGGCTTGCAAGAGTTGAAGAACTCTTTGAGGCAAGAAACCCAAAACTTGAAGCAGAAATTTCAGATATTGATGGTATTGTAGAAATAGAACAACAAGATAAGAGTATTGTTGTAAGAGTAGTAGCAGAAGAACTAACTCAAGAAGAGTATTATTATAGTGAAAAATTTGAAGTAGCTGTAAAAATAGGACAAGCTATCAAACCAAAACAGATTCTTGCAAGGAACAAAGAAGAAAGACAGAGACTTACATCAACTTTCGGCTGAGAAGTAGCAAAAATAAGTGATGGAGTTATCATCATAAAAGACGTAGAAAACAGAGTATTTGAGTACGAGTTTGAGCTCGGAAAAACCCTTTCAATTCAAGCAGGAGATAAGATTAAAAAAGGACAAAGAATTACCGAAGGTTCTGTGAATCTTCAGAAACTCATGATAGTTGGTTGAGTGCTTGAAACTCAGAAATATATCGTTGGAGAAATTAAGTCTATCTATGCTTCCCAAGGACAAACAGTAAACTCAAAACATATTGAGCTTATTGTGAGACAAATGTTTAGTAGAGTCAGGGTTCTTGATAAAGGAGACACAGAGTTCTTCCCAGGAGATATTATTGATATCATCGAATTTAAAAATATTAATGATGCACTTCTGTCAGAAGGAAAAACACCAGGAATAGGAGAAAGGCTCCTTCTAGGAATCACCAAGATATCACTTCATACTGAAAGTTGGTTATCTTCGGCTTCTTTCCAAGAAACAGTAAGAGTGCTGGTTGAGAGCTCTGTGAGTGGAAAAGTAGATAAACTCAAAGAACTCAAGGAAAATGTTATTATAGGAAGACTGATTCCAGCAGGGAAACAGTACAAAATTATACATGGACACATAAAACCAGACGAAGAGGAGTACTTTGATGGAAGACAGAAAGGAGTTGATGTCTCTGAAGTTCACATGCAAGAAGTTCAAAAA
>JAMOOA010000092.1 GCA_027066255.1 Candidatus Altimarinota bacterium
ATATTTTTCCTACCATAATAGCAAGAATACCAAACATTGCAAAGTATAATTTTTATTTCTTAATATTATATCTCTTCCAAAAGTCTTTCCTGAAATCTTCGTACTTTCATAACTTAATTGCCTTTTTTGCACTCCTCGTTATTTCAAGAAGAAAATAGAGGTTATGGTATGAAAGAAGACTCATTCCGTACATCTCGTTTTCTCCTATGAGATGCCTGAGATATCAACGAGAGTAGTTTCTACACACTTTACATGTGCATTCAGTATCAAGAGGTTGATCACTGAGTTTGTATTGGGCATTTCTGACTCTTACATAACCATAAGTTCCAAAAGCTGTTCCATGTCTTCAGATGCGTGTAGGGAGGACGCAATCAAACATGTCTATACCTCTGTGTACTCATTCGATGAGGTCTTCGGGAGTTCCTATTCACATGAGATAACGAGGCTTATCCTCAGGGAGTATATCTTTCATGATATCGAGTATTCTATGCATATCTGGTTTAGATTCTCCTACACTAAGTCCTCCGATAGAGATCCCTGGAGTATCTAGACTTTTTATAAATTCTGCAGATTCTTTGCGAAGATCATCATATACGACTCATTGAACGATACCAAAGAGTGCTTGTTCGTGAAGTCATTGTTGCTTACGAACCTTATTGTTTTTAAGCCACTGAGTCTTACTTCTCTCTGCCCATCTATGAGTTCTATTCATTGCTGCTCTTGCGTAAGAAATGGAGCTATCTCCAGCAGCACATTCATCAAAAGCCATGATGATGTCAGCACCGATATTGCTCTGTATATCCATGACCCTTTCTGGAGAAAAGAAGTGTTTACTTCCATCGATGTAACTACGGAATTCTACCCCATCTTCTGTGATTTTTACAAGAGAGTTTCATTCTCTCGTATTTCAGAGAGAGAACACTTGGAATCAACCAGAGTCAGTAAGGATAGGCTTGTGATAGTTTTGAAATTTATGGGCTCATCAAAAGTGTTTTACTACTTCGTCACCAGGCCTGAGGTAGAGGTGATAGGTATTGTTAAGAATCACTTCAGCTCACATCTCATGGAGGTCATCTGGGGTGATTCACTTGACTGTTGCTTTGGTTCCAACAGGCATAAAAATGGGAGTCTCTATATCTCCGTGAGGAGTGGAAAAAACTCCATTTCGAGCATATCAGTCTGTGTGCTTTAGTGTGTATTTGAACATAGCAAAGTTATGTTATTCTTGCATCTATAAGAACAAGTAAAAGTAGTTATAATAATTTTCTCTCTTGATAACTAACAAATGGTTAAGCGAGTCCTCTAAGTTTTTTTTCATTTTGCTTCCTCTTTTCTCCACGTTCTATTTTCTGAGTATGAGTATAGAACCTATTTCCACCGATAACATCAAGAGCTGCATGATGCCAATCTGGATCTTTTATCTTGATGTTTTTTATCATCTCTAGTTCTTTTTTTACCCTCTCAGCAATTTCAAAGAAATCATCCCTTCAGAGGTTGTCGAGATCAGAATCTTTTATTATTTCTTCGAGTTTTGTTTCAGGCTCTTTTTTAGGAGAAGTTGCAAGTATAAGCTTCTCTACTATCTTTATTTTATCTTCAGGATAGAGAATAGTTTTGAGATAGTTATGAGCTATTTTTGCTCAGATGTACTCATTTTCATCATACTGGATAATGAATCCTGTATCATGAAAAAGACTCGCTATAGTAAG
>JAMOOA010000093.1 GCA_027066255.1 Candidatus Altimarinota bacterium
TTCTTTAAGTATTTCCTTGATTTTATTTTTAAGAAACTCGGCATCTCCATGGTGAAGTATTTTCCAAACCAGAAATAATCCTTTATGTTTCCAAGTCCTATAAGAATAGCCAAAATAGCTGCTGCTATCTGGAGATACATAGCCTGATCTGCAAACATAAACGCTCTATATAAACCTACTCCCATCAAATAATAACTGATGAATATACTCATAGTAAAAGCAAGTCCTGAAAGGAGCATTTTGTTTCTATTTCCACTCTGAGTCATAATACTGGAAAGTATTACAAAGAGTATAGCAAAAGCACAAGGGTTGATACTATCTGCTATAGCTGCAGGAAGAAGTATCAGTATAAAATCTAAATCCATATCGTTTTTATTATTGAGTAATAGCTTCTGGCTCTATGCTTCCTGAAAGCATTTCAAACGCTGGACCTACACCGATAACGTATTTACTTGTTGCTTTCTCAAGAACAAAAGGAACTCCAAAGTCTCATTCTTTGAGGCCAAGTTCTTTTGCTGTTTTAAGAAAAAGAGCGTTATTCTCTGTGTTGTAGTACACCTCTCTTTTTTCAAGAGAAAGTTGATCGAGTATACCAGCTGTTTTTATTTTCTTATTAAGTTCCTGACAGTGAGGACAGGTTGCTCCATAAAAGTAAAGGTATTGAGCATCAGGATTTATAATATCTTGAGATGTTGAACTTCAACACGAAACAAGAAATATAGATGTAATGAGAAGTAACAGTAAAGAGAATAATTTTTTCATAATAGTAAATAAGTAAATAAATCAATGTTTTAATGAGAATAGATTCCTTAAAATTGCGAGAACTCCATTTTTATTGTTTTCACCACAGCTTCTTAGATTATATTTCTCGTTATATTCATGAGCATTTTTAGATATATCTCCATACATCTTTTCTATATCAGTCATCGAGGAGCTTCCATAATATATGAGAAGTCTATCTTATAAATGAATAAGTGTATTGTAAGGATTTTCAATTTTCTGTCCATTGAGAATAAAAATAACTTTTTTCTATTTCAGAATAAATAGCGTCATCATTAATAGACACGAAGTTTTTTAAAAACAAAATTATTTTAATAGCATCTAGAAGATGATATTAAAAACCAAAGAGACCTTTTTTCTTTGGTTCTGGTTTCTTTTTTGGAACGTTAAAGATACATCCAGAAAATCTACTTCCAAACCTCCCCTGAAGACCCAAGTATAAACCAATCGTAAAAAGAGCAAGACCACTCATAAATGGTGGACTAGAAATTACCTGACTATAGTACATCATACAGATACCAATAATCATAACTTCCAGCCTCATAGCAAATGCTAAATATTGCATAAAATAGTATTTTAAAAACTAAACATACTTATTATACAAACTCTCTCTTAAATGAAAGTTAAATTATGATTTTCTTGAGTTGATGTCTACGAATCAGGACGAAACTGACAAAAATAGTGTTTATAATAAAGAGTCATAAAGGATACCCATAGTTTTCAAAGACTAGGTTATCTAGAGTTATAATAGAAGCAATATATCAAAAATTTACTAACACAAAAAGTATAACTGTTTCCTCAAAGGGTTTTTTGTAACATTTTCGAAACGTTGGAAAATACGCAAGATAATCTATAGTCAACAGTAGTAGTACAGAGATAAAAGCCATATCTAGAAATAACCAAAAACTTAGAGCTATGAAAGCTCCTGCT
>JAMOOA010000094.1 GCA_027066255.1 Candidatus Altimarinota bacterium
ATTCTTTCACAAATAAGTAATAATACCCTAAGAGTACTATATTATCCGAAAATACACAAAAATTGGCTAGTTCTTCTCTAAAAAACTTCCCTCTCTTGTATCTCGTATGACATATCATTGTTCTAACAACTCATCTCTGATTGTATCAGCTGTTTCAAAGTCTTTATCTTTCTTCGCAATATTTCTTTGTTCAAGTTTCTTTGTTATATTTTTTGGGATATCAGTAAGTTTATTTAATTTTTGTTGTTCCAGGTCTACGATACCGAGCACTTGATGGAATGTCTCATAGAGACTCAACGTACTTTCCTGTTCTTCCTTACTCATATTTTTATCTCGGAGTTCTGAGAGAACGTACTTTTGAAAGTCAAAAAATACTCAAAGTGCTTCCGGTATACTGAAATCATCCTCCAATGCTTCTATATAACTTTGGATAAACACTTGCAACTCTGCACTAAAATCTTTCCTTGCTCATTTTACTTCCGGAACATAGTTCTGTATCTTTTGTACGGACTTATCTATATTTTGTATTGTTGTTATAAGTTGCCTGAGTTTATCAAAGCTGAAATCTATAGAATCTCTATAATTTCCATTTATAAAACTCAGTCTAATGGCTCTGTATAGTACTCTTGTGTCTATATCTGAGATTTTCTCTTCCACATCTCTGAGATTATAAAAATTCCCAAGTGATTTACTCATCTTTTTTCCATCTACCATGAGATGCCCTGAGTGAATCCAGTATTTTGAAAACTCCTTTCTAGTACATGCTTCGCTTTGGGCTATTTCATTCTGATGATGCGGAAATACTAGATCCTCTCCTCACATATGTATGTCTATTTGAGGTCAAAAATGCTTCATCGCACATGCGCTACACTCTATATGCCATCCTGGCCTTCATTTTATTTTTTTTGTTTTTTTGTCAATTTCAAACTCTTCCTCCCAAAAGTTTTCTCCATCCTCTTTCTTCCAAGCTTTCCATAAAACAAAGTCTGCAGCATTGTCTTTTTCATACTCATCATTGTCGATTCTGACAGATGTCTTCATTCCTTTCATATCAAGATGTGCCAATTTTCCGTATTTCTTGAATTTGGATATATCATAGTAGATGCTTCCATCTTCTGCATAGTACGCAAATCCTCTATTGAGCATCGTTTGTATCATACGAACCATCTCAGGGATGATTTCTGTAACAGGTTGGATAGTATCAGCTTCTTCTATTCATAGTTTTTTGAGGTCTATAAAAAATTCTTGTGTATACTTTTCTGTAAAGTTTTTTAATGTTTCTCAGGTTTTCATGCTATCACGTATAGTCTTATCATCCACATCCGTAATATTCATCGTCGTTCTGACATTATATCCTAGAAATTTCAGAGTCTTTACAACTATATCCTCTACTACAGAGGTCTTGAGATTTCCTAGATGTGCGTAATTATAAACCGTTGGTCCACAATAGTACACCTTTACTTCAGATGATTTCAGGGGTTTAAAGTTTTCAAGTTTACGAGTTTTTGTATCAAATATTTTCATAATTATTTAGTTTTTTTAAGTGCTTGTTTCTTAGGTTTTGGGTTTAGCGTATCTAAGACTATTTTTGAAGCCTTTGCAGGATTCATGTATTCTTCTTTTTTTCCATCAAAAATAACATTTGGTCATTTTTTACAGTTTCCAGTACAAGGGCACTCGTGTAAAATAAGTTTTTTCAAGTTCAGATTTTTTTTATCATTTTCAAGACGAGTCAGGATATAACCACTAAACCTTGACTTACATGTCCTTCCAGTGCATACTTCTACTTTCATATAAGAATTATCTCTTAGATTTATAATATAGAGCTTATTGTAACAACTTCCTTGCTTTTTCCAAGAAATGTAAAAAAATATTTGCGTAATTTATTTTTTTCATATAATTTCTAAGCTTTAAATAAAGCAATCCCCGTGCCGGGGTAGCTCAGGGGTAGAGCAGAGGATTGAAAATCCTTGTGTCGGTGGTTCAAATCCGCCCCTCGGCACCATTAAGTTTCTCTTGCGATAAGTATTAACGAATCGGAAAAAAAGTTATGTCGAAGTAAGCGAAAGCGAGCTAAGACACTAAAACACAAACACCTGCGGTGGTGGTGAAATTGGTAGACACGCACGCTTGAGGGGCGTGTGGACAATATACGTCCGTGAGGGTTCAAGTCCCTCTCTCCGCACCAATTGAAACTCTAAAAAAACACTCTAAAAAGAGTGTTTTTTTATTTCCTTCTTGGAATCCCATAATAATCAAATAGTTCTTTGGCAACATCCGAAAATATATACGCTGCTGTACTCCCTCAATAATTACTGGTTCTTGGTCTCTCAAGCTTCACTATTACAACAAATTTTGGATCCTCTGCTGGTCAAAATCAAACAAAAGAACCGTTGGTAGATCCTATACCCTCTTCGTAT
>JAMOOA010000095.1 GCA_027066255.1 Candidatus Altimarinota bacterium
GAAAGTTTTTTGAGTCCTCAGATAAGGTCTCATGCATTTCCAAACTCTTTTGCATATGCGTCTGCCTCATATTCATTTTTACGAGAGAGAACACTGCTGAGCATACCCAAGACAACAGAGAGTGGAGTGAAGAGTATACCAAAAGCAACGGATCCTATATGAAAACTCCCCTGCTGCGCCCCAAGAGCCAGAGATATGTTTTCTATTCATAAAGCGAGTGAAAATACATAGAGCATAAAACCTGTCTGAACGATACTAAAAGCCAGCATTTGAAATGTGTGTTTTCTCTTATAGTGACCTATTTCATGAGCCAAAACAGCTACAAGTTCATCTGTAGATAGGTCTTTTATAAGAGTATCATAAAGAACTATCCTCTTTTTAGAGCCAATTCATGAAAAGTACGCGTTTGCTTTGGTACTTCTCTTGGAACCATCTATTACATAGATATTATCGAGTTTGAAACCAACTTTTTTGGCAAACGTTTCTATAGCTGTTTTGAGTTCCCCATCTTTCAAAGGAGTTTGTTTGTTAAAAAGTGGAACGATAAATGTGGAATAAAACATCATAAAAAAGAGTGTAAAGAGTGTCATGATTGCCCATGCCCATATCCAAAAGCTCTCTCAAACAAAACTATATACCCAAAGGATAAGACTCAGTAGAATCCCTCATATCACTGCTGAAAGAATAAGTCCTTTGATACTATCTAAAAAGAACATCTTTCTATCCATCTTATTAAATCCATATTTCTCCTCTATCACAAAAGTCGAATAATACGAAAATGGTAGTCCTACAATCGTTTGAATCAAGACAATTATTCCAAAGAAAACAAGTGGAAGTACAATTATGTTTTCAGTGAAAGTTCTCAAGTATGTGTCCAGATATCCAAACCCACCAAGTACAAGAATTAGTATCATTATCACAAACGAAAACGCAGAACTGACTTGAGAAAAATGATACTTTTCCTTTTCATATTTCTGAGATTTCTGATATTTCTTCTCATTATATATCCCCTTTGCTTCATCTGGAAGCGTCTCCGACCAATTCTTTGTATTGAGGTATCCGAGATACCTTGTCAGAACAAATTCGAGAATAGTAATTCAAATAATGATGTAGAAAATAGTTGATATACTCATGGAGTTGATTTAAAAAATACTTCTGAAAGTGTATCCAGGAGTATAGAAAAAGCAATATGCAGTTTTAAAAATAGATTCTACCTATCTTCTATTATCCATGTCATTTTTCTTCAGGTTTTATTAAATATCTCATACATATGCTTTGCATAATGCAAAGGTAGTCTTAAGCATCCGTGTGATCTCCTGTTGCCATTTGTGTTTCCTCCATGACTAAATATACCGTCTAATATGTTCACAGCATACGGCATAGGAGCACTCTCGAATCTTCCATTTCTCCATTTTACAGATGCTTTTGCTCATGATATCCAGTACTTCTTTGAGAATTGCCCCTTCCTATCACCATTCACTTCTCAAATGTTAGGAGTACGAAACTTTCCTAAAATTCCAGGAGATGTGTATGAAGCAAACACTAGCTTTCACCCTATATAGGTAATAAGTATAAATTTTCCATTCTTTCCTGGAAGTTTTCTCAAATATGTAGTAGGTTTTACTGATGAATCATGAGGTGATACTCTGTTAAGCAAATCAGAGTTTATTGCTCCCCCATTTATAGGTTTACCAGGAGCCTGTCCAAAATAATAAGAATCACTTAAAGCGTTGGGGATATGGCTTGGATATAATGTCACTCGTTTTTCTCATAAATGCCTAACTACCCTCTTCCAAGAAGGGTACTTCTTCATATCCTCATACGCTTCAAGCCTATGACGAATCAAAAGAGGGAGTTCATTCTTTCTTCATTCTTTGAAGTAGATACTGTAAATCTTCTTTAAGGTTATAGATCATAATATTCCATCGTTTGAGATTCCATGTCTTTTTTGGAATGCTTTAATTCAGGCTACAGATGTAAAATCATCTCCATCATTAGCTTCAACTTCCTTCCTCAGTTCTGGGAGTTGCCTAATAACAATTTCTGAAGGTTTTTTATGCACTATATAGTATACTTCTTCTGCGAGTCTTCTTGTTTCCTTATGAGACAATTTTAACTTATCTTTTAAAAAAGGGGAGAGGTTTGAAATTATACGACTTATGAAGTCTTCTTTTCATATATGTGAATCACGAATTTTTTGATATATAGTAGTTAAGTACTTTTTACGAAGGATCGTTAGGCTTGTGCTTTTATCCTTTTTACCAATATACTTATCTATATCTTCTCCTCAGGAAATAATAGAAAATATATTTTCTGGTGTCAAAAAATCACTAAGTTTTTCTGGTAGTCCTGAGGATTTTTCTCCAATTGTACT
>JAMOOA010000096.1 GCA_027066255.1 Candidatus Altimarinota bacterium
AGCTCTTTATTTTTTGTCTTATTTTCTGGAATTTTTGAGAAGAGTGTAGTATCGTAAATATAGATTTATATATAACTATATGTTTATGAGGTATATTCTACTTATTAGTATAAGTATATTAGCTACTACGTGAGTAACAAACGCTGCTGTATGAAGCCAAGAAGTTGAGCAGACCACGAACTTTTTGGCGACAGTATTTTCGTTCTTTTCTACGGAAATGCTCCTGAAGGTTATGTTTGCAGTCTTTGTCGTCGCAATGACTTTTATCTTTTCTAAAGTTGTTCAAGTACGACTCTTTGGTTATCTAGAGTCAACATCCATGGGGGACGAATGAGGAAAAGAAGAGCTCATAGGGGTTATTAGTAGGACAGTCAATATTATTATTATTATTGTGGGTTTTTCTATAACTCTTTGAGTTCTTGGTATTGATTTGGGAATATTTATGTGAGGTATTTGATTTGGTATTGGGTTTACTCTCAAAACTTTTCTTACGAATTTTATCGCTGGTATAATTATGGTAACACAATGAGTGTATCACTCAGGGGACTTAATACAAGTAGGTGATAAAATGTGAAGAATACAAAAAATAAATGCTCTATTTACTGCTGTTCAGGAACGTGATGGAGTGATGTTCTATATCCCAAACATCAAATTTATAGAAGAAGAAATCAGGAACTTCCATGCAAATGACAAGAGAAGACTTTCTATAGAAACGATAGTAGAGTATGGAACGGATATAACAAAAGCAAAAGAGGTGCTTCGTAAGGTTATAGGAAATTTTCCAAACATACTCAAAGCTCCAGAGTATGATGTTGTAGTTGAATCCCTAGGGGAAAATGGAGTCATGCTCAGGTTGAGATTCTGGATACACTCAAAAGATCCATATATCAGCATCAAGTCAAATGTTACAGAAACGATTAATCTCGGATTTCAACAAGCTGGTATCGTGATACCATATAAACAGATTATGGTGATAAATAAGAAGTAGTATCGTGGTTTAGTTTTTAATTCTCTAATTCATTTTTTTTATAATTGCCCATTTAGTTTGTTTTTTTGAACGTTCTATACGTAATGAAAAATGAGAATTATGAGATGTATTATATTTTTTAATGTAACTATTAATACTAACTTTAAGACCAGTTATTGGTGAGTTTATTTTTAGAGCTTTAGCAATCTCTTCTAACGTAAAAGATTCTCATTGATTTGATTTCTCTGAAAGGAATTCAAATACTAAAATAGTTTTATTTTTGCTAGTATTTCTATAGTTAGAATCTAAATTCTTGATAGTGTCATATATATAGAGACCTCCTCAGAAGTGTTTAAGTTCCATCTTTTCCTTCCTTTCTTTGTTTTTGCATTTTATAGAATCTCTTACTTTTTGGAGAGATTTACTATAGTATCCCCTAGTAGTAGTAAGATTTTTAATATTTTTTGCTCGAAAAGGAACTCAAACACTATTTTCTATATACGAAAGAATTAACCCTGAAAATATCCCTACTGCTATATCGGATTCTATCTTTATTGGTAAACAGGAAAAGACTAAGGTGGTAACTTGCTCTATAAAGCCTTCTAAAAGGTAGGCTTTTCCATCAACCTCGCTTTTAGAAAAATCTATTCTTGAAGAAAGTACTATCTCATTTAGCTTTTTAGTAAATTTCTTATCTGAATACTCGATATCATCTATTGTTAGATTAGAGTAGCTGATTCTCTCAAGTAATTGTTCAGCAGAATGTTTAACCAGTTGAAATAATCACTCAATGTTTGATTCATAAGTATCTCATAAAAAAGTAGAAACAAAACTTTCTCTTATTTCAAGGGTTCTTCTTTTTTTGGTCATACTATTTTATAGTGAATAAAGCCTAGGTAAATAAGAACTAATTATAACCTTCTAGTGAATAAGTCAATACATACAATGCATTCTTAATATGTGTATAATAATATACTATTTTTATAGTAAAAAGTATTTGATTTTTATAGCAAAAAGAGTATATTTTTTATAGCTGTATTTTACTTTTATATAAGGATTTTAAAAGATGTTGAGTTTTAACAAAATTGTGAATAAATTGTGAAAGAAATGATGAAACATACTTTTTAAGAAAGATATATTTGAATTTATAGATCCAGAATGCAAGGCTCAATATACATCTCAAGTAAATAAAATAATCTATAGATTGAGGGCTGAATGAATCATTCTGCCTTTGAAAGCAGGAGTATATATCGTCCCAGATAATGAAGATAGAGAACTCAATGGAGTGGATTTGCTAGAGAAATACTTTCTCAGGCTTTTGAAGAAATATATATCATATCATATCGGGACACAGTACTATATATCATGAGTAAAGTCACTTCAGTTTCATC
>JAMOOA010000097.1 GCA_027066255.1 Candidatus Altimarinota bacterium
TGAAACATAGCTCTGATCATGCTCCTCATCCACTATGACCATTCCGAGATTGCTGTATGGGTAAAATAAAGCACTACGAGTTCCGATGATGATTTTCGCATTTCACGATTTGATATCTACCCAGTATTGTGTCTTCTTTGCTTCTGTAACAGTTGATGATATGACGAGTATATCTTCTCAAAACACCTTCTGCATCCTCTCTCCTATTTGATTTCCTAGGATAATCTCTGGAATAAGAAGCAGTGTTTGTTTTCATGTATCGAGGTTCTTTTTTATCAACTCCCTATACACCTCTGTTTTTCCACTTCCGGTTACTCCATAAAAAAGTATTTTTTTATTATCAGAATTTACTATAGATTCAAAAGATTTGGCTTGATTTACTGAGAGAGTATGAGTGTTTTTATAAGGATATTCATATATTTTTGGTTGAACTTTCTCCAGCGTTTCTTTTTGTATTTTTCCTCTCAGATTTCTTGGAAAAAATACTCAAAGTGCATTATGAGCTGGAGTGATATACGTATTTGCAATAAAGTCTATAAGTTTTGCTTGATATGGGTATAAAAAGATAGTTTCATCTTTTATAGCTATTATCGACTTTATTTTCTCTGAATTGAGTCATGTTGGAGTATTCTCAAATATATCAAGAATAATTCCTATTTCTATAGAGTTTTTAAGAGGTACCTCTATAACCTGGTACAATTTCAAATCTTCCAAAATATGTTCCGGAACAAAATACACCAATCAATAGGTATCAAAGGTTCTCTGAAATGGAATAACTCTACAATACATTAGGAGTAAGTAATGATACTATTTCTTTTATATTTACTGATCTTCTCTCCTCCATCAAGAAAGCCAAGTTCTATAAGAAAATTTATAGAGACTATCTCTCCACCAAGTTTTTCTACAAGATTACAGGAAGCCAGGGCACTTCCTCAAGTAGCAAGAAGGTCGTCAATAATAGCTACTTTTTGTCCTGAATTTATAGCATCTTTATGAATTTCAAATGTATTTTCTCCGTATTCGAGACTATATGATTCTGAAATAGAGTCATAGGGGAGTTTTCCTTTTTTTCTCACTGGAACAAAGGGTTTCCCAAGCTTATAGGCAACTGCAGCTCAAAATATAAATCCTCGTGCATCAAGTCCTACAATAACTTCGACATCTCTCATATTTTCAACAAAAGCATCTATAGTATAAGTAAAAGCCTTTGGATGAGACAATAAAGGAGTTATATCTTTAAAATCAATTCCCTCTTTCGGAAAGTCTTTCACATCACGAATATAATTTTCTAGATTCATAGCTTATGAGAGATTAATAATAAGATCTGATTTTCCTACTTCTTTGAGTGCGCGATTGAGCATATCTATATTCTCTGGAGTATTAACGCTCTCGAGAGCAATCTTCGTCTTGAAGTGAATAGAGAGAGTGTCATCTTTGAGTGAAAAATCTGCTCCTCTCAAGCTCATGGTAGTAGCTCCCTTTCCACCAGATTTCTTCACTTCTGCGATAAATTGGTCTTTATCGAAGTCTCATGAAGTTGTTCCTCCAAACCTCGACGAGTTCTTTGGTGATAACTCATCTTTTCCAAAATCAGGTTCATCCATAGAAAATACATCCTGAGCATCATTAAAAAGCGATTCGGATTGTTGTACGGCTGGCTCTTTCTCCTCTAATGGCTTTACAGGTGGAATCTTCTTATCAGAAGAAACTTGTTGTTTCTTTTTTATTTCCACTCTTTGAGGGAGAA
>JAMOOA010000098.1 GCA_027066255.1 Candidatus Altimarinota bacterium
ATCAAGGAACTTCGCTTTACTGGTAAGGACTGCATCTTTCTCTGGCATAAACCATGTCACTCAAAGTGCTCCACCACGGGGAGTAATAGATATCTTGTGAACAGGATCAGAGTGAGGGAGCAGTTTTCCAAGAAGCGCATGTCCTACTTCATGGTATGAGGTGATTTTTCTTTCTTGTTCATTCATAACAAGAGATTTTTTCTGAAGCCCCATAACGATTCTTTCAAATGCCTCTTGAATACGTTTTTCTGAAATTTCTTTTTCTTCATACCTTGCAGTGATAATCGCAGCTTCATTCATAATATTTCCGAGATCTGCACCACTAAAACCAATAGTACTAGAAGCAAGCGCTTTGAAATCTACATTTTTCTTTATTTTTTTATCTCTTGCGTGGACTTTGAGTATTCCTTCTCTATCAGATTGATTTGGAAGATTTACGGTTATTTTTCTATCAAAACGACCTGGTCTGAGAAGTGCCCTATCGAGAACATCTGCCCTATTGGTTGCTCCCATTACTATGACGTTCGTTTCATTTTCAAATCCATCCATTTCTGTGAGTATCTGGTTGAGTGTTTGTTCTCTTTCATCGTGTCCTCCACCAAGACCTGGTCATCTTTTCTTCCCTATCGCATCTATCTCATCGATAAATATAATCGCTGGAGCTATCTTTTTTGCATTCGCAAAAAGGTCTCTTACTCTACTCGCTCCAACTCCAACAAACATTTCCACAAACTCTGAACCAGAGATAGAGAGAAATGGTACGTCACTCTCTCCTGCTACAGCCCTTGCAAGCATGGTTTTACCAGTTCCTGGAGGTCCTACGAGAAGTGTTCCTCTTGGGATTTTTGCTCCTATGTCTTTGTATTTTTTTGGATTCTTGAGAAAGTCTACTACTTCTTGGAGTTCTTCCTTTTCTTCTTCTGCTCCTGCTACATCTTTAAAGAGGATTTTATCTTTTGATTTATCAAAGAGTCTTGCTCTACTTTTAGAAAATGTCATAGCATTGTTTGCCATTCCTCCCATACGTGAGATAAGGAAAATAGCTAGTATGAAAAAGAGTATAAAAGCTATAATAGTCGGAGCCATGTTTGACCAAAACTCTTCGCTTGTTTTATCTTTGACTGAAACAATTGTTTGTATCTCAGGATTTTTGAGTCCAAGATCATTGAGTGAGTCATTGCTTGGAAGAATGATAGTATGAGTTTTTTGTTTTTCTACTCAGTTCTCTATAACTGTTTGCCCTGAAAGTGTTGCTATAGCTTTGTTTCCATCGATGAGTACTTCCTTGTACAATCCTTCTCCGTAGTTTCTTTCTAAACTATTGAGTCCTATATCTTCGTTTGAATACTGTACTCATTTCTTAAGGTACGGAACCATTGAGGCAATAAGAACTGAAATAATTATAAGGATAATAAATGGTTTATAATCGTTTGGTTTTTTCCCTTTTTTACTTTTCCCAAACTGGAAGTTTTTCTGAAAATCTTTAAATGATTTTGGTTTCTTTTTCATGTCTTTGTTTTGTTTTTTCGCTAAATAAAAATGTGCTAAGAAAGCACGGTACAAATTGTATGGGAAAGGATAGTTTTTGCAAAGTTTTTCTTGTGAGTTTTGTTTATTGACAAGCAAGGTTTAGGACGTATATTTATAGTGTCTATTAATATAGATTTAAATATACCATTATTTTTTAGATTGTTTGGTCTTTCCCCTCGTTTCTCAAAAGAAAAAACAACTCCCTGAACCTGAACAGGTGGTGATTCTTTTGATGAAAAAACTTGACCTTCTATTAATCAAGTAAAAGAGGAATCTTCTCTAGTGTTAGAGATATCAAATTTAAAAGAAAAAATCAAAAATAAGATATGTGGAGATATCAAAAAAAGGTTTTGAATCGATATATCTCTGGTATTTTTAGAAATGGTATGATCAAATAGGTTCGAAAATCATAACAGCTACATAGAAAAAGTAGAAGATCCTTATCAAAGGATGTTATTTGAACGTATTGAAAATCGTTGAGGTGGTCTCTATTCTAATTTTTCTACTCTAAGAAACAATGATAATGCAATTGCATGGATTAGTGAAGGGCTTATAAAAAAGAATAAGAAGGGTACTTTTTTTATCCCTCCTCTTAATGATTTTTATCAAACTTCTTCTCATCTAATAAAGAAATTATCTATTATTAGTAATGATTTCCCTTATTGCATAGAAGGTAAATCCGATATATGAAAGTTACTAGAATCTATTGACCCTTTATATAAAAAAAATCTTACTCAAGATACAATAAAAACATCTATTTTTTGAGATCTTTTAAATATACTCCTAAAAAAGAAAGCAGAATGAG
>JAMOOA010000099.1 GCA_027066255.1 Candidatus Altimarinota bacterium
GCTATCAACCCTGGGCATAAGTATACCAAAGCATGAGACTATAAGATAAAGCTTACCATAGTAGGAAAAAGTGGGAAGAGGTATTCTGGAGAAAAGAGCCTTATCCTCAAACCAGAACCACAGTGAGTAAAGCTCAGTGTGAGTCTCAAGAAAGCACCATTATGACAGGGAATAGATTTCTCTTCTGAGGATTCCGATGGACAAATAACCGAGTACTTTTGGGATTTTGATGATGGAGAAACTTCTGTAGAAGCCAATCCTACTCATGTATACAACAGAGTTGGAATATACAAAGTAAAACTCAGAGTTGATTTCAAGAATAAAAATAGCCTCACTGATGAAATGGAAATAGAAATTTATGAAGAGTAAAGATAAAAAAAGAAGCTACTTCGTAGCTTCTTTTTTTATCTTCCTGTCTACTTAAAACTCCCAACTTCCATTCATAGCACTTGATTGTGCATAGTTCGTAACCGTTGATTCGAAGAAGTTTCCTTTCTCGGAGTTATTATCTTGAAGTGCATCGAGATGCTTGTAAGGATTTATGACAACCTCAGGATAAAGAGGTTTGAGTCCAAGTAAATCGAGACGTTTATTGGAAAGCCATTTTGTATAATTAGCAGTGTTTTCCGAAGTCATTCCAATGATTTTGTTTCAGAGTATATGTTGACTCCACTCTATTTCTTGCTCTACAGCTGTTTTCATCATATCATAAATCATCTGTTCATCATACACATCTGGATGTTCTTTTCTGATTTCATTGATAATATTTGCGAAGATCGTTACATGTGTAAGTTCATCTCTTCTGATATAGTTAATCATTCTATCTGTTGCTACCATTTTTGATTGGCTTGCCAGTGTATCGAAAAACGCAAATCCATTGTAGAAATAAATACTTTCTAAAAGAAAATTTGCGATAACCCCTCTGAAAAAGTTTTTATCTGTTGGGTTATTAATAAAATCTTGATAAATACCTCCAATAAACTTATTTCTTTCTAAGAGATGTTTATCCGTTTTAAAAAAATAGTATATTTCTTCTCTCTCTTCAGAGTTAACAACTGTCTCCAAAATTGTCGCATAACTCTGGGAATGAATAGCTTCTTGAAACGTTTGAATAGAAAGTATTAGATTTACTTCTGGCGCTGTAATATACTCAGAAAAATTTGGAAGGTTCATTGTTTGAATAGAATCTAAAAATATCAAAAAAGACAATATCCCTTTATACGCTCTCTGTTCTTCTGGTGTCAATGTCTTGAGTTGGATTGCATCATCACCCAATCCTTTTACCTTCTCTGGAATCCAAAAATTTCCTATCATCACCTGATACAAACTCTTTGCCCAGTTATACTTTACTGCATTCAATTGAAACAATCCTGTGGTGTTCCCTTTGATGATCGTTCTTGCAGAAACATCATCATTTCCTTCAGGGTTAAATATAGAATTTGCTCTGAGTTTTTGTTCTTTTTTTGACATGAATGTTCTGTGAAATAATAATAATTTTTGTTCTCTTATACTACGATTTTTTTTAAGAATCTCAATAAAATCTTTAGACAAAACACTACGAATAATCGCTCTTCAATAAGAGTATCAAACATATGGTGTACTTACAAGAGTGCATTATGTATTCAGGAGTTTTTAAGTCGTTGACTCTTCATAATACTTTCAGCAATTTTTGTATTGTTGCAGGATTAAGTTTCTCTTGTGTTCTTATCTTGAATCTCTTTTAAAAACTACATACAATGAGAACACCACTACAGCTTTATAGATTCGTATCAATCTCTGAAGCTTATTTGGTGAGGTAAATATACGATACAACCATTCAAGTCACATTTGACGCATAATATCTGGAGCGCGTTTTTGAAATCCTGTCATGTAATCAAAGCTACTCCCAATTCATAGACCAAGTTTGATGTTTTGGCATTTTTGCATTATCTCAATCACAGATTGTTCTTGAGACTTCATCCCAAGAGTAGAAAAAAGTATCTGAGAATCTGACTCAGAGATATGTTTTATGATATTTTTTATATCTGCTGGATTATATATATGGTAATCAAATTGTAGGCCAGGAAAATATTTTTGAAGTCTCGGTCAAAATACTTTCTGATTTGCCACTTTTGCTAAGTCTGTTGGATTGTACAAATCTATAATAGATATATGTATATCATTTTTCTCAGCAAACTTTGTCAGATCTATCGTGAGGTCACTTCCACAAATTCTTTCTCCATATTTTTCATAGAGCATCTTTCTCCTAAAAATGAGGTTGAAAAAATAATATGGAAGTAAAATGAGGTTCAAAAACACTTGTAGGAAGAAGTTCTCGACTTGTAAATTCTCTATCTGATAAGCTATATATAGTCCTATTCCATCACTCGTTAGATAATCAGCTTTTTGAAGAAGTCTAAGAAACTCCTTATCATCAAGAGTTTTCAGGCATATCTCAGGGTTAGGAGTAAAAACAATATTCTGCTTTTTGAGTTGCGTAATCTTTTTAAAAAAATCTGCATAATTCAGAGCTGGTATTTCGAGTTTAAATATTTTCATAAAAAGTATAGTATTTTTTTGACCCAATAAAAAATGTATGATACTATTATTATAGAAATTACATCTTAAATACAAATTTATGACTGTTCACACTCCATGAATCGTTGCTGCAAATCAAGAAGAACTTATGAATTCTGTATCTCATATACCACTTGAGACCATTAATAGTGTGAATCTTAGCTTAAATACTACAAAGTTTATGGAGCTTGTTAAGAGTGGTATAGAAACAAATATTCTTACAAACTGAATGCCTGTACCTCCTTTAGAAATTCCTACCGCAGCAAATGATAATAATCCTGAAACAAGACTCGCAGCATAAAGAAACGTATGCCTTAACCCAAAAGATCCTCTCTTCTACGGAGGTTCTTTTTTATTTTGTATTGATTATTTTTGCAGAGAATGCTATGATAACATATAGTAATTAGGATAAATACTATATCTATGCAAGAAATATATTTTTGGTCGAGTATTATCGTATTTTCACTTACGTTTTTATGAATCCTCTCTGAAAAGATTCATAGATCAATTATTGCACTCCTTGGTGCTATATGGATGTCTATAGTTGGTAATCACCTCTGATTTTATGAATTTCATGAGGTACTACACTCTATCGATTTTAATACACTTCTACTTCTCTCTGGTATGATGGTACTCGTCGAGGTTCTTGAAAAGAGTGGTTTTTTTGAATACCTAGCAATTCGAATTGCTAAAAGAACTCATGGAAGCTACTGGGTACTCCTTGTATCTCTTGGAAGTCTTGCAGCTATCTTGTCTATGATACTTGATAACGTGACAACCATGATTCTTATGGCTCCTATAACGCTTATCATTACAAGAATCTTGCACTTCAATCCTGTCCCTCTTCTCATGAGTCAAGCTATGCTCTCTAATATAGCAGGTATAGGAACCCTTGTTTGAGATCCAACAGCTATTATTATTGGTTCTGCAGCTGGTTTCTCGTTTCTAGAGTTCCTGACTCATTCGCTTCCCGTTGTTATCTTAACTCTTATTTCTGGGACACTCTATATGCTCTATAGTTGTAGAAAAGAAAATAAAGTTAAACCAAAATTCATAAAAAAGCTTCTAGCTCTCAACGAAAAAGAATCTATCACGAAGCCTATTGTTATGAAAAAAGCTCTTATTGTGCTTGCAGGAGTAGTGATCTTATTTTTCACGCATCACCTCCTTCATCTTCCTCCATCTATAGTAGCAATCCTTTGAGCTGCAACGATACTTCTCCTTGTAGCTCCTCATGACAATCCTCAAAAGTACCTCAAAAAAGTAGAACTCTCTGTTTTGGTATTTTTTAGTTCTCTTTTTGTTCTTGTAGGCTGACTCGAGGCAGCTGGAGTTCTTGAATATCTTGCAGGGCTTATTTCTCAATGAGTAGAGGAAAACATTATCATGACTGCTATCGTTATCCTCTGGGTGACAGCCCTTCTATCTGCTATCATCGACAATATTCCTATGACGATTGCGATGATTCCAATTATTGGGTACTTCGAACTTCAATGAGTTTCTGGAGTCAATATCCTCTGGTGGGCCCTTGTGTTTGGAGTATGATTTGGAGGAAATATGTCTCCTATCGGTTCCACAGCTAATGTTGTTGTTATAGCAAAACTCGAGCTCGCAGGAAAGAAAATCCATTTTTGGCAATGGGTAAAAGCTGGTGTTCCTGTTACCTTCTTCTGACTCACTATAGCATCAGCTGGAATTATGTTGTTTGGAAGTTATTTTGCGATGTAGGATTACAAATAAAACCCCCTACTGAGTGAGGGGGTTTTATTGTGAATTAATCAGAAAAACTAGATCATATACGAGAAGCAACAACCTCCCTCGTTTTTTCAATAGAAAGGTTCTCTAGTAACTCTGTAAGTATAATCGCGAGTTTCTGATACACTCCTACTGTATCTCCTGCTGACCCTCCATCTCTATATCCCTGCTTATCTAGTCCTTCTCATTCCAGGATTCTTTGAGTTTCCATATTTTTTGGTATTTCAGAGATTTTATCAAATTTCATTTCCCAAAAAGCCTGAATATTATCTATGGTCATCCTGCTTTTTAATACAACTAACCCATCCTCATTTTTTCAAAAAAACTCTTCTCCCAAATGTTTGCCTTCTAACTCTCAAACCTTTTTTCTCATAATATCTTGAAGCAGTTTTCTTGTAAATCCTCTCAATTCAGAGAAGATTGGGACTTCATTTGTATTTAGAGTTTCTCTAATATCTGGAAATTTTTCTCTGAAAACTTTTTCATTTTTTTGAAATTCTTTTTGAATGATCCCACGTATTTCTGTATCTCTATTCTCTAGGGGAAGGTGTGAAATAAAATTTAATAAATCTTTCATTGGAGAAATATATACTTCTGAAAGATGTTGTTTTAGATTTGTCTGAGTTACTCGCTTTCACAGATACTGCTTTCCATCTGTTCCTTCTATAAGAATTGGTCTTCTCAGTCTACAACTATCCCCGTCTATCACGTCTGCCACAACAAGTTCTCCCTTACTATTAATACCAAACTCTATCTTCCCATCGAAAAGTTCTAGCCCCTCTTTTTGATAAAGTTCTTTAAGTTTCTGTCATACGTTTGTTGTTTGTAACAATATCTCTCCTGCATAGCGTAAGATACGCTCCTTATCTTCTTCTATTTGCTCATTCGTGAGAACCTCTTTTGTGCTAGGGTTTACTACACTTTTATAGTTAAGTTCTTCTCATGTATTTGGATGAAGAAGTACAAACTTCCCATCTTCTATCTTTAGAATTCCTTCTTCATCTACATCCATCAATGGATCTGAAATAACATCTCCATTTTCAAGAACTACATCATTTTTATAAAAAAATTCCATAAGTGGTTCATGAAGTACTGTTCCATCAGGAAGGGCTTTTTCTCCATTTTGAAAGACATCTCTTTTACGGTATGAACCTGTAGACATATGGCGAAACACGCATTCTAGAGGAATCATATCGCACTTCTGGACAAGCATTTCTGTATCATTGAGTTGTTTCTCAAAATGTGTTGAAATTCACTCTAATTCTAAGTATTCAAAAATCTTTGAAGTTATAGTTGTTGAAGCCTTTGCTTTTCCTTCAGAAATATCGTGTTTTTCTCCATCTCCAGCTGTCACATCATCTGTATTTTCCATGATAACATACTCAGAATTCCCTTGAATCTCATGAATACGCTTAGTTTTTCCTTTTCAGAGAAGTCCTCCTTTTATAAAGTCTTCTGAATTAGATGAGTTAACATCTCCCATAACAACAAAATAAAGTAATAAATTTATTACTTTATTTTGTTTGTAAATTGTCTTTTGTCAACTTAGAGTTTCACTATACTCGATTTTTCTCCTCTTTCAAGAAGTTCATACCCTCCTTGTTCCAAGGTCTTTGGTGAGAAAACAATACGATTTGGGATTCCCCAGAGTTCACAGTCTCCTGCTTTCTGTCCGAAACCAAACTTTCTTCCCATCCTGTCATCGAGGACGACTGTTTTTCATTGTGATTCAAGCTCTTCAGCAAGTTTGGTTGCTATATCGAGATTATCTTCTCCTATGACGATGATATAGTGTGTTGCTGGAGCAATACTTTCTGGCCAAGCAATACCTTTATCGGTTATTGAGTACTCTGCAATGACTCCCATGAGACGAGAAATCCCTATTCCATAACATCCCATGAGAACTTTATCTATTTTCTTGTTTTCTCCGTCGAGATATTCTAGTTCAAATGCTTTAGAAAACTTTGTCTCAAGTGGGAATATATTTCCGACTTCTGAAGCTTGTTTAAGGTCATATTCTAAACTTCAGCAAGAAGTACAAACAAAATCTCCTTCTACAATCTCTTTGTTGTGTCCAAGTTGACATCATTTGCAGATATATATCTCGTCTTCCCCTATGGGAAGAACCGTTTGAAACTCATGAGAGTATTTGTCGGTGAAGTCCCCTCCATCAGCAACTGTTTCATACGTATCTGCACCAACTCCAAGTCTTTCAAATATCCTCTTATATACCACTTTTGCGTTTTCATAGAACTCGGAAAACTCGCTCTCGTCTATATGAAAACTATATGCGTCTTTCATAAGAAACTCCCTTCCTCTGAGCAGTCCTGACTTAGCTCTCTTTTCATTGCGAAACTTCTTTTGGATATGATAGACACATGTCGGGTAATTTTTGTATGATTGGAGGAACTCCTTCATCATAGGAACGACTGTTTCTTCATTTGTTGGATTGATAGAGTACTCTTTGTTTCCATGGGCTGGAACATGAAACATGACATCCATGTCCCATCTCCCTGTTTTATCCCAAGATTCTTTTCCTGAAATAACAGCCATAAGTGTCTCATGATATCCTGCGTTGTCCATCTCTGCGCGGACGATGTTTTCTATGTTTCTCAAAACTCTCAACCCCATAGGAAGAAAGTTATAGACTCCAGCCATTTCTTGACGAATATATCATCATTGTAGGAGTATCCCTGTTGATTCATTATCGCTTACGTTTGGACGAGATTTCAGTGTTTGTATTGGAAATGTTGATAATCGTAGCATAGTAGTAGTTTTATATAATTAATTTAAAATAAAAAATCCCTTCTATAATATAGAGGGATTCTTAAACATTGTTCGACACAAAAAACTCCCTTTTATATAGAGGGGTTCACGGGTTGCAGGTACCAGTTGTTTTGAGTATTCATATATTCAAGATATCGTGAAAGGCTATTTTGTCAAAATATTAATGAAAAAGTGGTGGTGGAGTTTGCTGAATAAGAGGATTGTACTCTATAACCAAAGGGAAGTTCCTATAATCAGGTTTTGATCATCTTGTGAGTGTATTCATGTATGATTCCTGTCCATTATACTGAGGTATTTTGAGTCAAGTCACGTTTCCATCTTCATCTGTTGGTTGAACGAGAATATATCTTCTGAGGTAATTGAGATCGTATTTTTTTGAGAGAGAAAGATTACACGTATTATTGATATAATATGGACATGTCGTGGTTACAGCTCCCCCTATGGTATTTTCACTCAGTACTGTTCCTCGGATATACAACTGATTTGGTAGTATGTCTGCCTGAGTATCCCCATCGTACTCTCAAGAGGATGGATTGTAACTCATGAGAGACCTATCTGCATAGAGTATTGCGTGGATATCTGTCACTGAAGGATCTATATAGATATTTCCTCCTACTCCATTCTTTTGAGTAACTATTATTCCTAGCATACCACCTCCTCGAATATTTCATGATATATAGATGTTTCCTCACTCAACTATCAACGTTTTTACCCCTTGGACATCTCCTCCTGTTATTTCTACGTTGTGTCCTCAAAGATTTCAAAAATATAGTATCGTCCCATCTTGTATCGTTTTCCCGTCGTCTCATACTGTCCATTTTTGATTTCAAAGAGCCTCTACTGTATAAGGGGATACACCATTATCAGGTGAAATATTACGAGTTACCGAAGCAAGCTCTTTATGTATGTTTTTACGAAGTCCTGATTTTGTTATTTTCCCAAGGACACGGACATCATCAGAAAATTGTCCGTCTATCGCTTCTGAATTATTTTTACTCGACACTATACCATCTACTTTTACAAGTCTCCCATCAGATAGATGGTCTGCACTCATATCTACACTACTATCAAGGGTTATTCCGTCAAAATTCTGAAATCCTATATACTGACTGTACGCATATCAGCCTATATATGAAGGAAGGATATCATTGTTTCCATTCTTTGGGATACAGATATATGTGTAGACACTACTACTTAAGTTAAAGTCCACAAAACCAAACTCTAAATTATAAGAATGTCCTGTGAGTTCATATCAATCATAATCAGACGATGAACAATCTCAAACACTCTGAGAAGAAATTCTTACTCTATCAATCGTTGTATTTGTCTCGAAAAAACCAAATGCAGGATCAAAATAATATCAAGAAAAATAGTCCCCTACAATATCATCGTCGTTACCTTTGTTCATAAATCTTAAATCTCCATTTTCAATAGTCATAATACGAGTATTGTATGATCCTGGTTTTGCTGATATTTGTCCTCCTTTAATATTTTGAATAAGGGTATTAGCTGCATAGAGAGACGGGATTAATATGCTTGCTATAACAAAAGGGGAAAATATTTTTTCTTGAGTTTTCATAAGTAACAATGGTTAAGTACATTCTATCTTCATTTGCATACCGCATCATTCTCATTGACACTCACCATCTAAGACTCCTGCCGTCCATTTTGACCACTCTCATTCATTAGTTGTTCAGTCAAGTGTGATCTCCTTCCAATCTGGAATAGCTCAATTTTTTCTAAATCTATATAAGAGTTTACAGGTTTCAAGATTCTTTGCTGGGTGAATGCAATTTTCTCTATTTCTATCACAATATTCGTCTGCCTCTATCTTTCCAGCTACTTCGAGCTTACTACTTGGGTTAGTAGTACCAATTCCTACATCTCCCCCTCATATATACAACTTATCCGCTACTTCAAGTTTGAGGTCGACTCTATTTTCCCCGTCCCCATATCCAAAGTATGCTCATCTATCTCCAGAATCATCTGTCACTTCAAAATATCCATAGTGATTTTCTACCGTTGATCTTGCATTATGTGAATAATTAGTAGATGAAATAGCTCTTCTGCCATCTACATTAATTCCACTATCAAATCTTCAGACTCCAATAACATGAAGCTTTTCTTCCGGAGAAGCTATTCCTATTCCTATATTTCCTCCGACATCCCACATTCCTCCTACTTCAAAATTATTTCCATTCCATTTCGGAATATTGTTTACTTGTGTCAATATATTTGAAAAAGCTGATACAAATAATGATTGTATTTTCCCATTTATATCAAAAATACGAGCAATAACCTCCCCTACAAATCATTTCTGATCATAGACTCATGAAAGACTCGGTGTTCATGCAGGAACCGGTGATTGAACTTCTATTATCCTACCTTTTACTTCTGATAGATCCCCTGCAAATGTAAAAGTAGGAAATAATAAAATAAGCATAGTTCATGAAATAATAAATTTATTCATATGTAAAAATAGCTAAATAAATAATATTCTATATTTATGTACTATATACATCTTTAACCAGAAAACAAAAAACACTCCCTGGATTGTATCCAAAAAGTGTTTTTATATAGTGGGAATTATTTACTTGAAGATGCTTCTTCATTAGATTCTTCGATTGGAAGGTCGTCAGCAGCTTCTTCTGAAGTTGATTCTTCACTTGAAGAGTCATCTGATTTCTCAGTATCACTTTGAACAGCTTCGTCTTTTGAAGTTGATTCCTCAGTAGTAACTGGTATTGAATCCTTAGATTCCTCTTCCTCAATAGTTGCTTCTTCTTCCTTAGGAAGATCATCTAGAGCTTCTTTTGCAATCTCTGAAACAGTTTCTGTTGTAACCTTTGTAGTATCTTCTACAGTATCAACTACTGCTTCTGTACCTTCTTCTACTGTTTCTACTACACTATCCGTAGTATTTTTCACTTCTTCTACTATGCTTTCACCACAAGAGACAAGAGCAAAGAGTGATAGGACACATATAAGCCCGTATGCTTTTTTCATAATATTCTATGTTATAAATAATAAAGAGCCCGGAGATTATATATTTCTAACATCTTTTTCCAAAAGAATCAATATTTACAATATAATAATAATAGCTATAAAATTAAGGTAAATTTAAGGGGGTAAAGAATAACCTACCTTTTTGGTATTGTTCTTCCCTTTATCCAATTAAGAAAGTTAGGTTTCATATCAGAAGAAAAAACCTATATTTTCTTGTTTTTTTAGTGATTATTGTTATAAATACATAAGTAAAAATATACTTTTAAAACTAATAAAAACCTATGAATAGGAATTATAGGAGAAACTCCGTTTCAAGAACCTTTAAAGACTACCTTGTTCCTATTATTGGACTCGTACTTGTATTTGTTCTTATCTATAGTTTTTTTAGTGGAGACTCTAATGATACCACTATCACCGATGGAGAAAACAGGGTTGGGTATGCTTTGAATTTCGGTGATATAGAAACAGAGGCTTTTATAGAATATACAGGAGGGAAAAAAGAAAAAGTAGAAAATACCACAAAAATATTTAAGTGAGAAAAACTTATTGTAAAAGAAGGAGACGTATCATTCCAAGTTGGAGAAACAACAAAGCTACATGTAGACAAGATAGGTGAAGTAAAAATAAATAATGATGGTAGCTATACTCTCTTTGCTTCAAATATGTGGATATCAAGCAGTGACGCACTTCAAATAAATACACGTTATGCAAAAATTAAAGCAAGCGCCAACTCTGTGCTTTCTTTATCCCAAAATGAAGTAAGTAGTACTATCTATGTACTCAGAGGCACTGCTGAAGTAAAAAACCTCGGTGGACAAGCAACACTATTGGGGAGTTCTCAAAAGATAAGTGTATCTCAGGCAGATGCATCAAAAGAAGACATTGACCTCTCTCTTTCTAAAATGGAACTTGATTCGTTCTTTATGAAAAGTGATTGGTTTTTAAAAAATAACGGTCCAGTTATCATAGCA
>JAMOOA010000100.1 GCA_027066255.1 Candidatus Altimarinota bacterium
GCTCAAATATATCATTGTATTGGACTGATGCTTTTGTAAAATACCTATCATTAAGAATCCTTCACTGTGAATCTTTTGCTGGTTTCCAAATCGAAGGTTCCTTCGTGAGGAATACATAATTATACTTCGCTTCGTTAAGATAATAGACAAGAAAACCTTCTATGTTTTCTGAGTTTCTTACTTCAAGTACTCCATTTGAAAAACCAGTATTCAAGGTATTTCATTTTCCTTCTGTTCCTTCGGGAATGCTAAATACTATATTTATATCTTCTGTTGTTCCAAAAGAAACATTTTCATAATTGTCTGTATATCTCTGTGCATTTATGAGAAAAGTATTACTACTTTTACTAATCTCTGCAAATATAGTATTTGCCAGATTCTTTCTTTTTTCTAAATCTTCCGTTGTTATTGTTCCTCTCGATTCTTTAAACTCTATTTTTACTACTTTTCCTATCGCTTCTTTTGCTTTTTCTATATTCTCGGAATTTTCAAGAGAGCTATTTCCTTTGAGTGGTATTTGCACAATTATATGCTCTTCTCAACCATAATTTGCTCATGTAATAACCGAATCATTTATATTTAGTGCCGCTACTCTCTTGTCGATAACTGACTTAAGCCCCTCTATAATAGCTTTTTTTCTTGTTATGTCATAATCCTCTTCTTTCTCAGCCTGAGATAAATCTATTTGATAGTCTAGTTCTATTCATCCCTGCAAATCAAGTCCCAGTTTATAGGATACTCCTGAAAAGGGCATATTGAGTCCAAAATACGACCAAGGAATAACAAAATAGAGGATAAAGATTCCTCAAAGAATCACAAAAAAGAGCCTAAAAATAAGTTGTTTCATAAAAAATGATAAAACAATAAAAATCGCGTATAGAGTAACTATTTTTAGAGAAAAGTAAAAATATTTTATAGACTATAGAAGTTCAATTTGACTTTTTATCATTACATGTATTATTATATGTAATAATACATACTTAACTATTACTCATGTCTTGAGAACATCCCCCATTGATTAAAAGAATTTCTACAGCTGCAGTAATAAACAGAAGAAGATATAGATAATCTTGCTCAGATTATCTTCAGTGAATGAGATGATTTTGCTAAGATTCTCACACATTTACATAGATACAAAAATCCTGTTGAGAGTATTTCTCCTTCAACTAAAATTGATTGGACACTAAGGGCAAATTCTAGTGACGCAACTTTAGAAGTATTCAATACCATAACAAATAAGGACATTTGAGTGTTTGAGACAGAAAGCATAAATGGCTTACTAGATTTAGGAAATGGTGCATATTCTGAAGCAACAAAGAAGACTCTTATTGTACTCATACTAAGTTGCTATGCTGCATGAGTTCAGCTTTCAGATTAGAAGGGAAATAAGAGAAAATAACTATATAAGTAATACGAGACCATAATATGTCCTGTTCAAAAGAAGTACATACCCCTTTTCTTTCTAAGAAGAATCATTCGATGTTAGACCGTCTTCGAGAAAATACTTCACTTAAATCGAAGAGACTCCTGTGAAACAAAAATTGATATATTAATAAAACAAGACAAAGTATAGGTCATATATATGCCACTATTTTGGAAATAGGTTTCTGAGATAACTGGGGAGACTTTATGAAACTAAATGATTTCATAAAAGAATATAACAATATTTCTCTTTCTATCAGGCAATCTCAGCATACTGATGTTACTATAGATTCTTAT
>JAMOOA010000101.1 GCA_027066255.1 Candidatus Altimarinota bacterium
CATCAATAAATTCGGAACACGTGTTGGAAGAACGGTTGGTTCTTGTCTCGTTGTATCAAAATTATCACGAAAATCTACTGTTTTCTTCTCTATATCAGCGAGCATGTATTCTGAGAGCTTTGTGAGTTTAGCTTCCGTATATCTGTAAGCTGCTGCTCCATCTCCATCCATCGAACCAAAGTTTCCCTGTCCATGAACCAGTGGATATCTCAGAGAGAAATCCTGAGCCATACGAACCATAGCTTCATATACAGAACCATCACCATGAGGATGGTACTTCCCCAGTACATCACCAACAACCGTTGCTGATTTTCTAAACTTCGCACTTGGTCTCAGTCCTTGTTCATGCATAGAGTAAAGTATCCTCCTATGAACGGGTTTACAACCGTCACGGATATCTGGAAGAGCTCTCGATACAATAACACTCATCGCATAGTCGAGATAACAGGTCTCCATTTCTGTAGCGATACTTCTTGCCTCATCTCATTTATAGACTATCCCCTCAGGAACCGGAAGTGTGTTTTCGTTGGTATTATCTGATGGTCATTCTAAGTTTTCTTCAGAATCTATTTTTTCGTTTTCTGGCATAAATAGTAACTAATAAATTAATAATTTTGATGTTTGAAAATTGATACTATATAAATGGTGTTATCTCTTACTAGATATATAATACGAAACTTGTATCGTGGCTCTATTATTTCTCTCAATATTCCAGAATCTGTTTTTCCTAAATACGGAAATACTCTTAAATTTTCAATAGTGTGATAAATCCTCTGGATAACATCAACAGCTGAGACAGGATTATCTTGAGCCACAAAAGAAAAAATACCCTCTATTTGTTCAAGAGTAGATTCTTGAAACTCTAGGTTAAGCATTTTTCTTCATTTTAGCATTTATATTTTCATATATTTGCTTCCAAAAAGTATCTGCAGAGATGGTATTTCATGCTTCAATTTCTTGAAGTCACTTCTTTATATCCTCTATTTCTTCAAAAGAATATCACTTTGATATAAAGTCCTGAACTTGTTTATCTGTAAGCATAAAACAACTATTATTCAAAAATACAAATACACCTCTTAAATATATAGATTTTTGGCTCACAAGCAAGGAAAAAATACGAAAATTCTGCCTTTATTTCCATCACGAAAAAACTTATTTCTATAGACAAAAAATGCCCTACGATTTCTTGAAAGACATTTTTAGAGATGAAGAGGCTAAGAATCAAATTTTAGTTCTAGAGAGAAAAAGAAGATAAATACCCACTATTTCTTTGATCCCATTTGACACTCACTCCAGACAAAGCCACTTTGAGACCCCGTACATGATAATTATTAATCCCAAAGCTAGAAGATGAGCAGTAGAATCAGTCTAATTTTATATTTGCTACTTCTAATAAAAATGATGATATTTCACTTCATCAAAAGTTAGATCTAACATCCAACTTCAATTCTTTTCCTCAAAGAACTTGTATCATAGCTCACATCTGTTCTATTGTATATGGTTGTTTTTCTAGGTCTTCATCACTTTGTACATTTACTCCTCAAAATTGATGTCCACTCCATCTAAGTATATTCTCTCATAGCTCTATGCCGTTATTTGTGATTTTTACATTTTTTTGAATATTATGTTCTTTTGCATAATTCTCATTCTTCTTAAGCCAAGTATCAAATCTCTTTTGTGCTTCTTGAGCTTCTTCTGAAAGCTCCAAGACTTCCTGAGTTTCCTCTGATGTAGCTCCTCCTATAACTCTCAAAACAGGATTGTCTTCTATTCACTTTCCTCCCCCATTAGATGGAGTATTTTTTACCATAAAAATATATTTACAAAAATAATAATACTCCCTGTAGTATAGGAGATTCTCAACACTTGTCAAATTTATTTCATGTATTTTAATATATTTATACCCTCAACACCTTTATATTCTCAAACCCTTTCTCTTTGAGATAGAGTCCGTGAAGTTCCGAAAGTGTCCCGACATCACAATAAAAGAGATATGTTTTATCTTGGTCGAGCTTCTCAAATGTATGATTGATGTCATAAAATGGAATACATTCATATTGTTCAAATCACTTCTGTGAAAGAGGTGATTTTTGCGTCTTTTCTGGTTCACGAATATCGATGATGATTTCTCCTGCTTGTTGCGTGTTTGTATACTCTATTTCCTTTCCTTTTGATGAAGATTCTGTAAATACTTCTCTTACATATTCTGTACGTTTATTTTCTATAGCTTGGTCGAGAACCTCCTGTGGAAATCATTTTTCTATATCCTCTATCTTCTCCAGTTTT
>JAMOOA010000102.1 GCA_027066255.1 Candidatus Altimarinota bacterium
TCTCAGGGAATCTTGAAAAATATAATTTCGATGTGATTTAAGAACCCAAAATTTTAATTTTTCCTTTAAAATACAAACTCAAGAATTGTGAAGGTATTAAAAGAAATAGGATCGTACTTATAGAGCAAAAAAACAACAAGAAAAGAGAGAAACACTTTTAGTGTTTCTCTCTTTTCTTGTTGTTGGATAATCTTTATTTCTTGAGTATAAGATTTCATTTTTGATCTATATCTCAAATAACTTTGTCCCCACTTTGTATCTCTCCACTTAAGAGTTTCATACTTAAGCTATTCATGATAGTATTAGTAATAGCCCTTTTAAGTGGTCTAGCCCCAAAATCAGGATCGTATCCTATCTTTGCAATGTGTCTTTTGAGTTCTTGACTAAAATCTATTTGAATATTTTGCTTTCTAAGGGTTTTTGCTACATCTTTGAGGAGAATTTCTACAATTCCTACAATAACCTCTTCATCGAGAGTATTAAATTTTACAATATCGTCAATTCTGTTCAGGAATTCTGGACGAAAGAAATCTTTGAGCTTTTCTTCAGGGATGTTTGAAGTCATAATAATAATAGTATTCTTGAAGTCTACAGTTCTTCCTTTTGAATCCGTGAGTCTTCCGTCATCAAGAACTTGTAGTAGAGTGTTAAATACATCTGGATGTGCTTTTTCTACTTCATCAAAGAGTATAACACTATAAGGTTTCCTTCTAACAGCTTCGGTGAGTTGCCCTCCTTCATCATGTCAGATATATCCAGGAGGAGAACCGATGAGTCTACTTACAGAGTGTTTTTCCATATACTCACTCATATCGAGCCTAATAAATGCGTTTTTGTCATTGAAAAGAATCTCGGTAAGTGCCTTGGCTGTTTCTGTTTTTCCCACTCCTGTTGGTCCAAGAAAGAGAAAGCTTCCAAGAGGTTTTCATTCTTCATTAAGTCCTGCCTTTGCCCTTCTGATAGCATTTGATACTGCAGATACTGCTTTGTCTTGACCGATAACTTTCTGCTTCATGATATCTTCAAGTTTGAGGAGCTTTTCTTTTTCTGTTTCCAAGAGTTGAGTTGCGGGTATTCCTGTCCATTTAGAGATTACTTCTGCGATATCTTCGGCTCATACTCTGTCTCTGAGGAAACTCTGTCCATTTTTATGGAGATCTTTGAGCTTCTCTTCTGACGTAGTAATTTGCTTTTCTATAGAGGGGATCTCCCCGTATCTCACTCTGGCAACTTCTCAAAAATTTCACTGTCTTTCGAAATTGTCAGCTTCTATCTTGAATTCATCAATTCTTTCTCTGAAGGACTTTATTTCCATAATGAGATCTTTCTCCTTTTTCCAGGCAGAAGAGAGAGTCTGAACTTGTTCTCTTGTACTGGCTATATTTTTCTCGAGTTTTTCGATAGTTTCTTTCTTTGTATCTTTCTCAGCTTTTTTTGCTTCAAGCTCTATTTCCATCGTTCTGAGTTTCTTTTCGAGTATTTCTACCTCCATGGGTTTAGATATGCTCTTCATCTTTACAGCTGAAAGTGCTTCATCCATGAGATCTATAGCTTTATCTGGGAGCTGTCTATCGGGGATAAATTTGGTTGATAGTTCTACAGCAGCCTCGATAGCGCTATCCGTTATCTTGAGTCCATGGTGGGCTTCATATTTGTCTTTGATTCCTCTCAGAATAGCAAGAGTTTCCTCTTGACTTGGTTCGTCTATTATAACTTTTGCAAATCTCCTTTCGAGAGCTGAGTCTTTCTCTATATATTTTCTATATTCGTTGAGAGTTGTAGCTCCTATAAGCTTGAGAGCTCCTCTTGCGAGAGAAGGCTTGAGGAGATTTCCTGCATCCCCTTGACCTTCTTGAGCTCCTGCTCACACAATAGTGTGGATTTCATCAATAAAGAGGATAATGGTTCCATTTGATTTCTCCACCTCCTTTATAACTGCTTTGAGTCTTTCCTCAAATTCTCCTCTATACTTTGCTCCAGCTAAAAGAGCTCCCATATCAAGAGTAATAACTCTTTTGTTTACTAGGTTTTCAGGAACGTCTTTGTTCGCAATTTTGAGAGCAATTCATTCTATGATAGCTGTTTTTCCAACTCATGGTTCTCCCACGAGTACCGGATTGTTTTTTGTTCTTCTAGAAAGAATCTGGAGTGTCCTTCTGATTTCTTCCTCTCTTCCTATAACCGGGTCTATTTTTCCTTGTTTTGCGAGTTCTACAAGGTCTATTCCATACTTTTTCAGAGAATTCATTTTGTTTTCAGGGTCATTATCGGTTACTTTTTCTCCGT
>JAMOOA010000103.1 GCA_027066255.1 Candidatus Altimarinota bacterium
TATATTTGAAATATCTTCCCTATTCAAGAAAAGTACTGTATCAATAAGAAAGTAATCCCCTATAAATTTCTTTATATGTTTCTTTTCTACATTTCCTTGAAAAATGATGAGATAATCTAGATCTGAAACCCCTAAAAGTTCAACTTCTCCAATCGAGTAGACTGAAACAATCCCTTGTACTCCACGTAAAAAAGTAAGAAACTCATTCTCTTGTTTTTCATACTCTTTTTTTGGTAGAGGCTCAGGAAAATCGGTAAAACTATACATGTATTATATCATTAATAACTTTTTCAAGATGAGTACTGCTCTGTAATAAAAAAAACTTATTACTCTTAGCTATTTGAGTAAGGTTTTCACCCCTATCTTTGTTAGTATTAAATTTTCCTATAATTGAAAGCATAGCAAGATTGAGATATTCTGGAAATTCTTTTGTATATGAGTTAATAGAAGAGAGAAGTTCATAGATGTATCCTACATCTTTCAATTCCTTGATATGAAAGTCCTCTCCATACGAACAAATAAATACCTTATCCACTTTATAGCTCTTTTGGAGTGTTTTAAGATTATTTTCAAGATAATTTTTTATTCCATCAGCTTTTTTGCTTAGATTAATTCAAAGGAGTTTTTGTGTTCCTTTTGTGATTCTTGGGAGCTCTGGAAATGGATAGAGTTTATCTCCAGACATAATTACATAGTTATCTGAGAGTATTGTGTAACCTTTCATCTGAGAAAATGCTGATGCCATAGTTGATTTCCCTGATCCTCAAAGTCATGCAAATACATACGTTTTTTCTCCATTACTCACTGCTGTAGCATGGAGTAAAGAAGTTTTCAGTTTCTTTTCAAGGAAAATAAAAACTATATCATGGATACATGTTTTTATAAGAAATCTGTTATAGTACTTATCTATTCTAGTAATTCCCTGCAAAAGAATATGTACAATATGCCTCAATTTATTAGGAAGGAGTCTTCCTTCT
The DNA here is from genome assembly GCA_027066255.1 of Candidatus Altimarinota bacterium. GTDB lineage: Bacteria > Patescibacteriota > Gracilibacteria > BD1-5 > UBA6164 > CALDZK01. The sequence goes on from JAMOOA010000103.1 coordinate 978, forward strand.
AATTTTATTGTCTCTTTTGAAAAATCTATCATCCCTGATATCTCTTGCTGAGAAAAAAAGTACCTTTCTTGTTTTATATCTATCTTTACAGTATCTCAAAATGTTACAAATTTATTTGATGTAGGTATGTCTTTTTTCGAAGAAAAATACGACTCTTTTTCTAATAAGACATCTATATCTACGTATTCCAATCACTCTACAAGAAAAGGTTTATAGTACTTTTGTATCATCTCGAAAAGTGAAGTATTTTTTGTTTGTACCTTTATGTGTATACCGTAGATATTTATGTATAAATTCATGTTATATAAGTTTATAATATTCTTCAGAGATGTCTTCAAAACTCGGATACTGCTGTGCAAACTTTTGAGCCCCTTGCCTTATTCTTTCGCTATCAGTTTCTCGTATTATCTTTGACTTTAGCTTCTGTACCTCTCCCTTCTCAAAGATAATGACATTTTCATTATCATCAAAGGTTTTTTTGAGATTTGGAAGGTCTGAAATATAACACAATACTCACCTTGCCATTGCTTCCAAAATAGCAACAGGTACAAGCATCTTAATAGAAATATTTTGAAGAGGGAGAATAAGTATTTCTACTTCTGAAAGTAATACCTCCATACTCTTTATATTTCTTTGTATTTCTATATTTTTTACTTCTCGTTTCTGTATATATCATTTGAGAGTACTCACTTCTGTTTCACTTTTTTTATTAAATTTTCTCATCGCAAAGATAAAATGATACTCTGGCATAATTTTAGCAAGGTCCACCATAAAAAAACTCCCTGCTTCTTTTATAGGGCCTGCGGAGAAAAGTATAGTTCTCTTCTTACGTTCTATATTTTTTTGCTTTTTTAAGTATCTTTCTTTCTCATAAGACAAGGGAATGTGCACTATGTTTTCTCTATTATATCCAAATTTTGTGACCGGTTCTCTCAAATACTCTGAAATGATGATTATTTTTTCAAAAGGAAATATCCTAAGAAATATCTTCTTATAAAATACACTTACCTCGTCTATGGAATATAAAGTTAGTATGACAGGAATCCTTGGTTTTAATAGTTTGATAAGAATCAAAGGAAAAAGGTAGGTTGTGTCTAAGTATTGAATAAATATCTTTTGGGGTTTTTTCTTAAATACAAAGAAAAGACATCTACATGCTCCCCATATCAAATAAAAAGACTGCTGCAGTTTCTTATCTGATAAGCCTAACAAATAGTGCACCTCTACTCCCTCTATAATATCTTTATCAAGAGTATTTACTGGTCATGTATGACTGATGATATCTATGT
>JAMOOA010000104.1 GCA_027066255.1 Candidatus Altimarinota bacterium
AAATAGCTGAATACCTTTCTCAAGATCTTGTCGTTGCAAGAGTGAGTGGAAGAATGGAGTTCTGAGCAAGATCACTTTGAAATAGAGCCATACTGGCAAACCCAAGCAGTAGAGATATTATCATGCATATCAATGAAAAGATAAAATGAAGGGATTTCTGGATGCCATTTGCACCAAGTATTAAGGAAGAGAGTATTGCAAATTACATTATAAACCCAAAAAAGATAAAGGCTCCATATATGATATTTACATTTCATTCAACAGATTTAGCACAAGAAGAACTAGATGCTGCTATACATCCATATGACAAAACTCTGAGACCGCAAGTTGTTTATAAAGACTGGAATCCGAGTTATCACAAAGTTATTTCTGAGTTCGAAAAACGCACAGGGATAGGTTGAGTACTCAATACTAGCTTCAATCTTCATGGAAACCCTGTGGCATCAGATATACAGGACTCTATGCTTACTATGGATAACTCTGAACTAGAATACCTCGCAATATGAAATATCTGGGTAGAAAAAAGAAATGCAAAAAAATAAGAAATTTATAACCATAATATGGTGATACCATAAACAAATATTTTCTTTTGAGAAAGAGCAAAATTATCATATGCTCCCTATAGAAGTGATGAAAGAAGAAGGATATACTTGTGAAATATTTGCAATCGATTCGCAGGTTCAGATAGAGAAGGATCCGAACTTTATAGAATGAACAAAAATTATATATTATAAAAATATCATGCAATATTTTCACTATCTATGGAAAAATAGAGAAAATATTATTTACAGCAATAGCCTTACTTTAAAAACACTTTTTGTAGGAGTTTTAGGGAAAAATACTGTCTTTATGGCGCACGATCAAGTTTTGCCACTTAAAAGTAAGGCTATTAAAAGACAGGTAGTTACATTTTTTTACTCTTTCTTTTCTCTTGTGAGAGTTATTAATTCTGAGGAGAAAGAGGTCTTGCAAGAGCTAGGCATAACCTCCTACTATCTTCCTCTCTCTATTTCTAGGAGTTTTTTCAAGAAGGCTATTTCAGAGAGAGAAGGAGGTTTTTTTGTATGAAACCTTTACGAAGACAAGAACCCAGAGTTTCTCATAAAGACATGTAAGATACTGAAAAATAAATGAGTACAATGTACAATCAGGATAGCAGGGGAAGATAGATATAATAAGAATGGAAAATCCTTTCGTGAAGTTATAAAGGAAAACGATTTACAAGACTTCTTTCAAATCCTCTGATTTGTACCACATGAAAAACTTGTAGAGAACCTCCAAGAAAGCCTTTTTTTTGTAAATACGTCTCTCTCAGAGTGACAGTGTCTTACTGCGTATGAAGCTGCTCTCGCATGAAATATTTTATGTTTACAGGAGATTATGGCATTCCCATCTGTTTTTAAAGAAAATGCTTTGTATCATAAGCAACCTTCTGACCTTGCAGAAAATATACTTACTATATATAAAGATAAAGAGGCTTTTTCAATAAAAGTACAAAAAAACCAAGATATGATTTTAGAGAGATATAACTTCCAGGAAAATAAGAAAGGTATAAAGAAGATGTTTTTATCCCTCAATAATTAACTATGAATGATCAAGATCTTTTTAATTCAGATGAATCAGTTTTGACCTACATTAAAACTACAGGGCTTCAACCGATTGAAGATATTATATTTACAGATAAGAACTTTGAGAAAGATATCAAAATCCTCGATATAGGATGCTGAGCCGGAAGAACAACGTTTGCTCTTTTAGAAAAAGGTTTTACTGATATTCAGGGAGTTGATATTGCAGAAAAACTTATTGAAGAAGCAAAAAATAAAGATAAAAACACAGCTCATATGTTTTATGTATGAGATGTAAAGAATTTAGATT
>JAMOOA010000105.1 GCA_027066255.1 Candidatus Altimarinota bacterium
AGCGTATCCTCATGTATCGAATCTGCAGCGAGACATCATTCGGCTGCACTCATAATGGTTTGTTTAAATTTGTTTGAGTTAGTAGTAACGTCTCCAGCTGCGTAGAGTCATTTGATAGAAGTTTCTTGACGAGCATTGACAACGAGACATCCTGTGTCATCCATTTTTGGGTTCATATGTGATACAAGATTGGTTGATGGATCAGAACCAATAGCGACAAAGAATCCATCAGCTTTGAGAACTTTTCCACTTTTGAGAACCACCTCTTCGAGGAAGAGTCATCCTTGCAGCTTTTCTACTTCTTCGTTTAAGACAAACTCTATATTGTCTTTTTTCTTTGCCTGTTCTATCCAGATATCCTCAGCTCTGAAAGTATCTCTCCTATGAACGATATATACTTTGCTACAGAGCTCTGAGAGGTAAAGAGCTTCTGTGAGAGCTGTGTTTCCACCACCAGCAAGAACGACATCTCTGTTTTTAAAGAAGTTCCCGTCACAGGTAGCACAATAACTGACTCCTTTTCCAAGGAACTCTTCTTCCCCTGGTACTCAGAGTTTCCTATAAGTATTTCCTGTAGCAAGTATAACAAATCTACTCGTAAATTCCTTGGCTGAAGTTTTGATTTTAAATCATCCACCAAATTGCTCGATAGAGCTTACCATATCTTGGAGGAGCTCACTTCCAGAGGTTGTTGCATGTTCTGCAAAGTTATCCATGATTTCTTTCCCACTCGCTGAGAGAATTCCAGGGTAATTCTCTACCTTATGACTGGTTGCGAGTGCTCCACCAGGTTGAGCACCAATAATGAGGTTTTTTATCTTGTATCTACTCGCGTACATTCCAGCTGGGAGTCCAGCACTTCAGCTTCCTATTATTATTAGGTCAAAGTCCATAAATTTTTTCTAAAAAATATTAATATAAGTATAGTAACTTTTGAGCTAAAATAAATCTTAATTTTTCTTTCATTTATATTTTATTTGCGTTCGTTCTGATGACTCTATAATAGAGAGAGTATTTATGTCAAAATTATTTTTATGTGAACCATTGATTATAGTGAACTTTCAGAAAGAGAACTCGAGTCGATCCAATCAAAAATTGGTGAGGGGAGTGAGGAACTCAAGGTATTTGTTGCGGATATATTGCCACATGACTTGCTGCAAAAAGAATTAATGGAGGATAGAATGATAGAACTAGAGAATCTTGTGACCACCTTTGGTGGAGTGGTGATACTTGAGCATATCCAGAAACGTAGTCTCCCAGACTACAAAACCTACATCTGAGGAGGAAAACTCGAAGAAATAATGAACGAGATGCATTTGCAGTGAGCAAATCTATTGGTACTCGGGAATATTCTTAAACCTCACCAGATGTATAATCTCAACGAGCAACTTAAAAGCATAGGAGCTGTTGCCTGGGATAGAGTAGATCTGATACTCAAGATATTTGAAAAAAATGCAAAAACAGAGGAAACAAAACTTCAGATAGAGCTTGCAGCGATTAAACATATGTGACCAAGGATATTCAACATGTGAATGGAACTGGGGAAACAATGAGGAAAATGATCAGGAGAAACCAATACAGAAATCATGAAACGTCATCTTGCCAGACGAGAAAAAGAAATACGTAAAAAACTTGAAGGATACTCAAAGGTTCGTGAAAATCACAGACAAGGGAGAAAAAAGAAAGGATTTTTCACAGTAGGAATAGTAGGATACACAAATGCTGGAAAATCGAGTCTCATGAACGCCCTCACTAAGAAATGAGTTTTAGCAGAAGATAAGCTCTTTGCAACACTTGGGACTTCAGTAGGAAAGATGTGGATAGAGGATAAGAACCCAGAAGAGTGAGTGTATAAGAGGGGAACCGAAGTTCTTCTGAGTGATACCATTGGATTTATCCGCGACTTACCTCCTGGACTTATAGATGCATTTGCTTCGACTCTTGAAGACTCTATAGAATCTGATATATTGTTTCATGTGGTTGACGCAAATGACTCAAAAATCCATGAAAAAATTGAAGTTGTTGATTCTATTCTTGCAAAAATAGGTGCAAAACAACCACGAATATATATATTTAACAAGATAGATACACTCTCACTTGAAGAGCTAGCTTATATCAAGACAGAGTTTCAAGACAAAAATCCGATTCTTGTCAGTGCTCATTTTCGTCGTGGATTTGACAGT
>JAMOOA010000106.1 GCA_027066255.1 Candidatus Altimarinota bacterium
AGACAGTTTGGCCCCTATCTGCTGTAGGCGTTTAGGAATTTGAAAAGATCTGCTCCTAGTACGAGAGGACCGGAGTGGACGAACCTCTGGTGTATCGGTTGCCATGTCTAATGGCACTGCCGAGTAGCTAAGTTCGGAAAGGATAACCACTGAAAGCATCTAAGTGGGAAGCCTACTTTAAGATTAGATTCCTCCACCCTTGAGGTGATAAGTCCCCATGGAGACTACATGGTTGATAGGTTGTAAGTGTAAGAGTAGCGATACTCTCAGCTGAGCAATACTAATCGGACGAATGGATTTTAATACTTTCAAAACGATTATTTATCTTTTGAATTTGTTCATTAGCTAACTTTGACTGGTTCGATTATTAAGAAGAAAATAAACACGTTCTTTACATAAAATTTAATGTCAGTGTCTTGGTGGTTATAACGGTTGGGGTACACCTGTTCCCATTTCGAACACAGTAGTTAAGCCAACTTGTGCCGATGGTAGTGCATCTCGTAGATGTGTCAGAGTAGGTAGCTGCCAAGACCTTGATATTAAATAGAAAAGAATATATAGAAGTATAGCTTCTATACCTGTTCCATACCTTTGCACGAGTAGCTCAGTTGGAAGAGCAGCGCCCTTCTAAGGCGAAGGTCACAGGTTCGAGCCCTGTCTCGTGTACCATATAAATGGGTGATTAGCTCAGATGGCGAGAGCATCTGCCTTACAAGCAGAGGGTCATAGGTTCGAGTCCTATATCACCCACCATTTTGAAAAACATAAAACCACTTCTAGAAATAGAAGTGGTTTTTTTAAAATTATCCTTCTTTATAGTAAGCTCATAAATTACAGAAAAATGTTCTTATAAATACTTCCCACAGGTTGATTTCAGGTAAGCCTTTGAGTATTAAGGTGAAAACTATTGAAACAAAGAGGCAAATCTCTCTTTTCTACTTTTAGTAAGTGAGAATATAAGATACTCTGATGAAAAAATTGGGAGAATTTTTTCATACTGTGAATCTGTTACAAAGCGATTGTGAAATACGAGAGAGAAGAAGATTGTATTCCTCAGATGTATGAATTGATTTGAGCAAAAAAATGCAGACAAGAGGTTTTAGGGATATATATTATAGTATAGATTTACATTTTGAAAAAAATGAGAAAATCTATACTATAATATCAAGAAAAACGGACTATAAGGAGCTCAAAAAGATGTTATAGTATACTTTTGGAGATAATTCTATATACTATGCTTCACCAATAATTGATACAAAATACAATGCTGTTCAACATAAATAAAAACTTTCTTATCGGATCCTTGGCTATTTTCACTGCTGCAGTTATGTGGAGTTTAGATGGAACATTGATTCGTCCAAATTTTTACGAATTTCCAGCGATGAATATAGTTCTCTTAGAGCATTTTTTCTGAGCGCTTTTATTGTCTCCATTTCTCTTCTGGGGATGGAAAAGGATATGAGAAATGTCTCAAAAGACTATGCTGAGCCTTGTATGGGTGTCATTTTTTTGAGGTCTTTTAGGAACGCTTCTTATTACCGAAGCATATTTTGCAGCATTTCGTGGAGAAACTACTTTCGCAACAGTCGTAATACTTCAAAAACTTCAACCAGTATTTGCCTTGTTTTTTGCAAGTATGATTCTCAAAGAGAAACTCTCAGGATGGTTCTATAGTTGGGCAGCAGTGGCTCTTTTTTCAGCATACATGATAGCTTTTGGCTCTTTAGGAACATCTATTTTCTCTATTGAAATATTCGGAACTCCCGCATTTTACGCAATGCTTGCTGCATTTGCCTTTGGTTCTTCTACAGTATTCGGGAAGAATTTAGTAACGGACCTCGGCTTTCGAGTATCAGCAGCTCTCAGGTTTACTCTGACAGCTGTTTTGAGTTTCTTTGTGGTACTTATTCTTTGAGACTTTTCGAGTATTTCTCAGCTTTCTTCTTTTCATTGGCAACTTCTGGCTATTGTTGTCTGTACGAGTGGAGCAGGAGCACTTTTTCTCTATTACTTTGGACTCAGAAAAGTTACAGCCTCAAGTGCTACGATATTTGAACTTGCTTGGCCTCTTTCAGCTATATTTTTTGACTGGTATTTTCATGAGAATATCCTTAGCTCTACACAAATTATCTTTTCAGTAGTACTTCTTGTAAGTTTCTTTATGATTATTGAAGAAAATAAAAAATAAAACTATGCATAACTATTTGCTCACATCAACCCTCTGACTTGAAGCTCTTGTAAAAAAAGAGGTTCAGAGACAAGGATATACTATCACGGAAGTTCAGGATAAAGCTATTTATTTTGAGTGAGAGATAGAGGCTATAGCACGTATGAATCTTTGGAGTCGTTTTGGAAATATATTGTATCTGGTTTTTGAGGAGCAGAAGAACATGAGAGACTTTGATACATATTTTGATACCATCTACAACTTAGACTGGAAAAAACATGTTCCCTCAGGATATGAAGTACATATCAAAGCCACAGCTATCAAATCCGAACTATGAGCTCCCTCTACACTTCAAGCACTCGCAAAGAAGGCCATAGTGAAGTCACTTGTAGGAGACAACATTCTCAGAGAAGATTCGACCAAAGGAACACTCGAGGTACGTATCCTCATGGAAAACAATACACTTCGCGTTCTTCTCAATACCTCAGGAAAATGACTTCACAAAAGAGGATATAGGGAGATGACGGGAGAAGCACCTATCAAGGAAAACATAGCAGCAGCACTCGTAATACTTTCGCAATGGAAGTTCCGTGAACCATTATACGATGTGTTTTGTGGAAGTGGAACTATCCCTATAGAGGCAGCCATGATAGCAAAAAACCAAGCCCCAGGACTTACCAGAAGCTTTGCTTTCCAAAACTGGGAATGGGTGCCATATGACTTACTCGAAAAAGAAAGAAAACTTGCAAAGGGGAAGGAGTTTTCGGGAGAGTATACTATATACGCTTCTGACACAGACAAGAGAGTTCTTGAAACAGCCAAAAGAAACGCAAAGTTTGCGTGAGTTGAGGATTGCATTCGTTTTCAGTGTATGGACTATAAAAACATTATAGATAAACAGATTCATGGTTGGCTGGTTTCCAATCCTCCCTATGGAGAAAGACTGGAAGACTTTGATATAGAGTCTATTCATAAAGATATGGCTCAGCTTTTCGCAAAAAATAAAGAGATTCAATGAGGAGTGATCACTTCTCACGAAGCATTTGATTCATACTCCAGAGCAAAGTATAAAAAAAGAAAGCTCTACAATGGATGAGAACTTTGCTATTTTTATAGGAAGGTTTCTTAAGAAAATATAGCCTCGTATATATCTTGAAATGAAGCAACAAGTTTGGTTGGATTAGCTTTTTTAAGAGCAATCTTTTCATGATATCATCCCTCTATTCAGAGAGTTAATACTCATGCTTCTTTTCATTCTAGAATATCTCCAACAGTGTCAGTGATAAACCAATCTTGAGACGATGTGCTTAAACGTTGAAGCTTTTCTACTTTACTACTCCCAGATTCTCTTCCAAGAACTCTCGTAAACATATCATCTATTTCATTGTGCTTCAAAAGAGCTTCAATATTTTTTTCTTCTCATGAGCTACATATGGAGAGAGTTGCTTTTTCATTGAGTCGCTTTAATTCATCCTTGATTTCTGGAGATATGCTTCTTTGAGATTGTTCGAGGAATATAAAATTATGATATCATTCCCAGTCAACATCTTTTAAAAACTCAGCAGTAAATATATTTCACATAAAAGCAGCTCTAAAGTCATCGAGTGATATATCTTTACCTGAAAATTCGCAGAATTTTCTGACGTGGAATTTAAAACTATTATCGATGACACCATCGTGGTCGAAAATAAGATGCATGGGAAGTATGGTTAAGCTGCCTTATCAAGTAACTTTTTTCATATTCTTCTTACTTGTCGTTTCAAGAATTGAATAACTTTCCCTGAAGACTTAGGTATAGAAGTATAGTCGCCTATATCTCATCTATCTACTCATAATCACTTGTAAATACCAGTTATAGTATTAGCAAGTATATTCTTAGTTTCTATTACCTTAATAAAATCTGGAAGATTCTCTTTGTTTATAGAGTCTGTAATATAAATATTTTGTACTATTCAATTCGATTCTTCTCTAATTCTCGTTAATCGCTCAATGGCTTTTCCATTCAACATTCAGTGGGTTACTCCAACATTTATACTCTTAGGTTTCTTTTTGAGCATTTTCCTAATAAGAGTTTCCATTGTACCTCATGTATCAAGCATATCATCATGAATAAATACATCTTTTCACTCAACATCACCATATATATTGATTTCTTCAACAGAGTTCATTATAGAGTAATCTCTTTTTTTGATAACAGTTATATTGTTGAGTTTAAATTGCTTAGATATTGCCTGTATAGTTTTGTCTCATCATTGGTCTGCACCTGATAATACAGTGTTGTCTTTTGTAAGTCAAACATCCCTCATACATTCTTCAACAAACCAACCAGTATAGAGATTAATAAAATTCGTTCATTTAAAGGCACTTTTTGAGGCAGGATTGTGGATATCCATCGTTATACAATAACCATCCCTCTCCGTTATCCCTGCTATCCATCATCCTATTACATCTATGGAAGCAGATTGTCTTTTTTCAGGAGTAGTCTTATCTTGTCTCGCATAAGGAACACAGGATTGAACAAGGTTCACAGTTCTAGCTCCATTATCCCTTATAGAGTTTAAAAGAAGTAAATCATGCATAAGTTTTCGATCTAGGTCATTTTTTCTGACGCTCAGATCTTTGGATTCGTAATCCCCACTAGGATCAGAAAATAAATATACATGCTTTCATCTTACACTTTTTGTCAATGTAGATATTGATTCTCAACATTCGAAACTTTCATATTCAGGTATTATTTCCATTGTAACCTTCTCGTTCCTTGCTATATCAGAACTATTTTCTCTTCACTTATCTAGTATTCATTGAATTTGAGCCATAGTAGCTTTTACTAAGGATTCAGTGTCAGCAGTACCAATTAAATGAAGTCAAAACGTATTAGTTTCTTCACCATTCACAAAACTTTGTAGTCAAGATTTAGCAGACATGAGTTTAAAATATTTAATAAGAAATAATTACCTATTTTATACTAAAATATAATTCATTATCAAACCAATTTTTAATATAATGTCAAATACTTGTTAAAACCTTGTGAACAGTGTATCTTTCCAGTTTTGGAAATAATGAGTGCCTCTAATCCTGGAGTTACCTCAAGGAGTTTCAGCGACTTCTTTAATGGACAAACAAAAAGAGCTGTTGCATAGGCATCGGCAAATACTCAAAGTTTATGAGTGACATATACGATGAGTATTTCATTTGGAGATTCTCATGTTTTTGGATTGATGAGGTGATGCTTTCATTTGAGTTTTCTTCTTTCTCCAGAACTGGATGCAAATGACAAATCGGTACAAGAGAGTTCTCCTATGAGCTTTTTAGGACGAAGAGGATCCTCGAGTCCGATAGTTTCGGTTCCTTTGACTCTGATATCTCCTCAGAAATTGAGAGTAAATTTATCGTATTTATTTTCAAGAATGTCATATACTACATCGAGCATATATCATTTTCAGAGAGATCCGAGATCTATTTGAATTCATCTCTTGAGAGTGACAGTATTGCCTGATAAAGTAACATGAGAACTTCAGATATTTTCTTTTTTTATTTTTTGAGAGATTCCATATCCAGCATTTTCGAGAAAAGGAAGAAGAGTGATATCAAAGTATCAATCGCTGGAAGTGTGAAGCTCTTGAGCGATTTTTAAAAGATACGATAACTCTCTATCAATCTTACCTTTTCATGACCTGTTGAGCTGGGCTAGAAAATTATCCTTTCTAAAACGAGAATATTTCTGTTCAAATTCTTTTATACAGAAAAAACACTCATCAATATCTGCTTGATGAATGTTTGTATTGTATACAATTATTTCTAGAAGAGTTCCAAGAGCTTCTTTTTTGAAGGTAGGCATAGACTACATATCTTTAAGAGCAGCTTTGAAAGCACCTGTTGTGAGGCTTGATCCTCCAACGACACCGATACTTTGTGCTTCCTCAAGAGTTTTTCCAGAAACTATAGAGTTTATAGAGTCAGAAAATGATGCTATACGTACTTTTCCGATATCGCTCACGCTTCAAGCCTGTACCGTTACTCCTGAAATATTATCACCAGATGTACGAATAGTAAAACTGAGAGATTCTTCCCCTCCTGGAGAAGTATATGTCTGATTGAGTTCAATCACCTTACTGACAGGAGTTTTTATTTTTTCATCTACTGGAATAACGGGTTCAGGAGTGTCTAGTTCTTCTACTTTTGGTGGGTTTTCAGTAGCAGGGTCATCACTGATTTCTCCGACAGGAAGTTCCTCTTCCTTTGGGGGTTTCGGTATTGCACCAGTATCTTGATTTTCCTTCTCAGCTACTCTATTTTCCCCTCTCTTTTGTTCAGACTCTTCACCATCCTGTTCTTCTTTCTCTAAAAAACCATCCAGAGTTTCTAACAAATTATCTTCTTCTTTAGCATTAACTTCATCATTACTGATATCTTCCCCTTCTCTAGAAGTAGATTCCTCTACAGTAGGAGTCTCCACATTATTTAGATTTTCTATTGGAGCAAGTGTATCAACGACTTCTACAGGTATTTTTTCAGAGTCATTATTACAACTTGCAAGCAAGAAAATAGTCACAAGGAGAATGAGGTACTTTTTCTGCATAGGAGAAAAATTAGTATTTAAAATTGTTCGTTGAGTTTGAGTTTGCTTTGATAAAACATTCTACTACTACTGACTCCAAACCTCTGTGCTGCTATTCTATCGATTCACATTCCGAATGCAAACCCAGAATACTTCTCTGGATCGATTCCACATCCGGTAAGAACCTTTGGGTGAACCATTCCGCACCCAAGAAGTTCTACCCATCCGGTTGCTGAACACATGCTACATTTTTTTTCTTTTATTTTGCCAGTTCCCTTACATATCTGACAACTGACATCTACTTCAGCACTTGGTTCCGTAAATGGAAAAATACTTGGACGAAAGCGTGTTTTAGTGTCTTCTCATAAAAGACTTTTCATCGCAGTATCGAGAGTCCATTTCAGATCTCCAAACGTTACTCCTTCACCAACAACGAGTCATTCGAGTTGATAAAAATTACAAGTATGCCTTGCATCCTCTTGTTCGTAACGAAACACGCGACCTGGAACGATAATCTTTATCGGGAGTTCTTCCTTGAGCATGGTACGTATTTGTACAGGAGAAGTATGAGTCCTTAGGAGATATTTTTCTCAGAGTTCTTTATCTTCGTTTATCTCATCAGATATCCAAAAAGTATCCCATACATCACGTGCTGGATGATTATCAGGAATATTGAGCATGTCAAAATTGAGTTTATCTGTTTCTATTTCAGGACCATCCTCTATTTTGAATCCAAGAGAGATAAAAATATCCTCAAGGAGTTCTGTAGCTGTAGTAATAGGATGTTTATGTCCGAGGTCTTTTGATGGAAACTCTGCCGTAACGTCGAGAGCCTCACTTGCAACTATCTCTTCAAATTTCTGAGCTTCGATTTCTTTGCTTTTTCACTCAAGCTTTTTCAGGATAAATACTTTGAGCTCATTTGATTCTACTCATATAGTTTTTTTATCCTCATTACTCAGATTTTTTATACCTGCAAGGATTTCCTTGAGGAGTCCTTTCTTTCCGAGATACATGTTTTCGAGTTCTTTGAGTTGTTGTGTATTAGAAGTGCTTTCAAGTGCTTTGCTAAAATTTTCTTTGAGTTCCAGAAGTTTTTCTTTCATAACAGGGTTTATTCTATATATAGTGGGGTTACTATAAGAAAAGCACTTGCAAAATCAAAGTTTTTCTCCAAAAAGAAGGGCAAGATACAGTATATTAATTTTATATTAAAAAATGGCTTTTTCTTGAGGGTGAGTTGTTTTTAGGTATAGTAAAAGAAATACTTTTTAGGAAAAATATTATGGCTCAATTATTCAAGAGAAATATCCTCAAGGAAAACCTTGAAAACCTTGAAATTCCAGATTTTGAATGAAAACTAGAAATAGTAAAAAAGTGGAACAACTATTACCATAAAGGAACACTTAAGACAGATAAAGAAATATCAGTTGCTCCCGATTGGACTAAAGATTTTCTTTGAAATATTTTGGATTATGCTGGCACATCGGAGGAAGAGTATACTTATGCAGTAGAGTATACAGTATTATGACAAAGACCAGATTTTGTATTGGGATATTTTGAAACAAAAAAGAGTTTTGTAGTAGGAGAACTCAAAGATGCAAAAACCTCACTCGATGCCCCTCAAAAGAGAGAGTGAAGCGTAACTCCTATTCAACAAGCCTTTAAGTATAAATGAGGACTTCGAGATAGTAGTTTTGTTATTGTTTCAAATTTTTACGAAACTCGTTTGTATCACGATAATCATCTTGATTATGAACTATGGACACTTGATGACCTCATAAACCCAAAAGATAATTATTTCTTATTTCGAAAGTTTTATTATCTGCTCTGCGAGAAAAATCTTATCTCAAAAAGAGGAGAGAGTAATACAAAATCGCTTATATCTTTCATTCGAACAAAAGAAAAGGAAATTACAAAGAAGTTTTACGGAGAATATACACTTCTCAGAAAAGAACTCTTTAAGGATATAGTAGCTCAGAACTCATCCCAAGATAAAAAAATAAATCTCGACTTTGCTCTAGGGAAAACACAAAAAATAATAGACAGGATTATATTTATTCACTTTTGTGAAGATTTATGACTCCTCCCAGCTGATAAGCTCAAAGAAGTGATAGATTTTTGAGAAAAGTCACTCTCAAGCACTTGGGATACGCTCAAGAATTTCTTTCGAGCCGTAGATTCTGGAAGCGAGAAACTCGGGATTCCTGATTGATATAATGGCTGACTTTTTCGTCTTGATGAAAAACTCAATAACCTCAAAGTATGAGATAGTATTTCAGATATAGAAGAACTCAAGGATAAAATACACAAAAAAGAGGAAGTAACACTTTCAAAGCGAAAGAAAGATGGAGTATTTTATACTCCTGAGTATATAGTCGACTATATAGTAAAAAATTCTGTTGGGAAGAAGATAGAAGACTGGGAGGAAGAACTCAAACTCAAACATAAACTCAAGGAAGATATTCTTGATAAAAACTATAGTAAAAGAGCGATTTCCGTATACGAAGAACTTCGAGAACGAGTGCAAAATATCACTGTCCTCGACCCTGCTTGTGGTTCAGGAGCTTTCCTTGTAAAAGTATTTGATTTTCTCTACCAAAAAAATAAAGATATCACGAAAACACTCGAGGATTTAGGAGTGAATCAAGGACTTTTCTCGAGTGAAGCACACTTCAAGACAATCCTCCAAAACAATATCTACGGAGTAGACCTCAACGATGAATCCGTAGAAATCACCAAACTCTCCCTCTGGCTCAAGACAGCAATAAAATGAAGGAAACTTGCAAACCTAGACGGTAATATAAAATGCTGAAATTCCCTCATCGATGATCCAGCTATTGCCTGAGACAAAGCCTTTAATTGGCAAGAGAATTTTCCACAGATTTTCAAAGATGGTTGATTTGATATTATTGTCGGGAATCCTCCTTATATTGAAATACAAAAGTTAAGTTCTCAGGATGTATCATTTTTAAGAAAAAAATATGAATCTGCTTTAGAAAAAAATATAGATATTTATATCGCCTTTTATGAACGATGAATAAGTCTCCTGAAAGATAATGGAATTATATCTTATATAACTCCAAATAGATTTTTAAATAGTGATTATTGAGAATTACTTTTAAAGTTTTTACAAAAATATAATATCTTAAGAGTTTTACATTTTCGCCATTATTTAGTTTTTGAGGATGCGGATACTTATACTTTAATACTTTCTATTCAGAAAAATAAACAGGATAATATTATTGAATACATTGAAGTAAGAGATATTTTCAAAGACAACAGTGAAGAGGTTATGATGTTGATAAATGATAGATGAAATATAAGAAAAATTTCCCCTGAATTTAAGGGTGAAAAATTTTGGTATTTCATGAATGATAAGGAGAGATATATATTCAATAAAAGTTATAATAATTCGGAGGTGTTAGGTGGTTTCTTAGATGAATTTTTTGTTTGAATTCAAACGAGTTATGATAGTTTTTATATTTTAAAATATATTAAAGATATTAATGAGAGTATAGGATTGTATTATTCTAAGTATCTTGATACAGAAATTGAGCTTGAAAAATGATCTCTTCTTGAAATTATATCAAATCCAAACATTAAAAAATATTCAATTCAAAGTGAAAGAAATTATGTCCTATTTCCATATAAGGATGGAGATTTATTAAATTATAATATAATCCAATCAGAATAC
>JAMOOA010000107.1 GCA_027066255.1 Candidatus Altimarinota bacterium
GAACATAGTCAGCTATCCAAAGAGGAACTTTTTCATCGTTGTAGGGATTTATTACATAGCTCCCAGTAAATACTCATGTCTTTTCTTTGTCGTCTGCCGTTCTATCTTGGTCTGATTGTTGAGATGCTTTTTTGATATATGCTTCACATGAAGCTCTTTCAGAATCTTCGATAAATTTTTCAACATCTGGATGATCTGGAGCAATAACTGCGTAGGTCATTCCAAACACTGTATCAACACGGGTAGTGTAGACACGAATTGCAGGACCTCCCTCAATTCCCTCCTTATTAAGGAGGGATGAAGCTACATTCTGCCCCTCTCCTTGATAAGGAGAGGTTGGGTGAGGTGTTGCTTTTTTCATCTCAAACTCACATCCCTCACTCTTTCCTATCCAGTTTCTTTGCATGTCTTTGATTCCTTCTGGCCAATCGAGTTCATCTACATCACTGAGAAGTCTTTCTGCATACTTTGTGATTCAGAGAACCCATTGACGGATTTTTTTCTTTTCTACAATAGTCCCACACCTCTCACAACTAAAGTCCCTGAGAACTTCTTCATTTGCTAGACCAGTCTTGCAACTCGGACAATAGTTGATAGGAAGATCTTGTTCATAGGCTAATCCTTGTTCAAATAGCTTGAGGAATATCCACTGTGTCCATTTGAAATACTCTGGATCTGTCGTATCTATTTCTCTATCCCAGTCATAAGAAAACCCCAGTGATTTGATTTGTCTTTTGAATGTTTTGATATTTTCATCTGTCGTAATTCTTGGATGAGTTCCTGTTTTGATGGCATAGTTCTCAGCTGGCAAACCAAACGCGTCCCACCCCATAGGATGCAGAACATTGTGCCCCTTTGCGTGCTTATATCTCGCAACAATATCGTTTGCCGTGTACCCTTCAGGATGACCAACATGGAGTCCTGCTCCACTAGGATATGGAAACATATCTAGTACATAATACTTTGGTTTCAGTGAAGTATTACTCGTTTTAAAAGTATTATTTTCTTCCCAGTATTTTTGCCATTTTTTTTCTATTTTTTGATGATTGTACATGGTCTACTATTATGATTATTTCGTCTTTTAATTCTATGAAAATGCCCTTAAAAGTAAAGCAGAAGAAATCAATTATTTGACTTATATATAAAATATACGTATAAATATATGTAAAGTATATATAATTAATATAGGATAATGACTAAACGTGTACGTACACTAGCAGAAATTCGAGCAGATGGTAAAGCTGAGATAGAAATAGAAGTTAGAAAAAAGGAGGTGCAAGAAAATAACGTAGATTCTCCTAAGGTAGTATCTTCAGACTCAATGAAAGATTTAATGGATGCAACTGCTAGAGCCTTTAAATTATTATTAGAAGTCACAAAAAACATTGATGAATCTCCTTATTATTATACACGTGGACAAGTTTGAAAAATAAGAGAAGCCAGAAGGAATCTTGTAGCACAATATGCTGTCATAATAGGCTTTAGTAGGACTTATGATATAAAATTTGATACAATATGAAAAGATCTGGGTAGGGAAGCATCTCAATTGAGAGAGATATCTGCAAAAAATATTACTTCAGATTATATAAAAAGAGCAAATACAAAATTATTACAAATTATCCAAAAACCTTTCACGGCAGCACTAAAAAGAAGATAAGTAACATCTCGCAAAGAAAAATTTGGAAATATCCTCCCTCAATCTATAATCAAAGCAATACTTCACAAATACAAAAATATGAATCTTCATAAAAATATGGTGCTGGTAGGAATACTCTTCGCTGCTGTTGTCGTTATGCAAAATATAGTTGCTCCTGTTCAAGCATATTTCCTTACTTGGACAACAAAAACTTTTGTACTCGCTTTCATATCTATCCTTATAGGAATGCTTATAGGATACGGGATGCATGGAATGATGAGAGCAACCCCAGATGAAAAAGATAGTGATGATTATGATTTCTAAAAGAAGTGTAGCTACCCCCCTCTCTTAACAAGAGAGGGTTGGGGTGAGTTCAAACTTCAAGTACCAAATACAAAAAAACACCTCTTCAAATTGAAGAGGTGTTTTTTTGTATTGAAACCTTCGATTAAGAAGCTCCAACAAGTATCTTTGTAACTATGAAATTGATGATAGAACTTGCAAGAAAGATAACTACAAGACCAATAGCGGCCTG
>JAMOOA010000108.1 GCA_027066255.1 Candidatus Altimarinota bacterium
GATATAAGTGAGTAATACGCTGAAAAAATCCAAAAAAATGCATTGATCCATAAAGAGTCTGCTGTATCTCTCATATATCAGCATCTCGTATCTTTTGTATACGAGACTCTATATTTCCTTTGATATGAGATTGGAAAGTATAGTTTTTGAAAAGTCACTTTTGAGTGATTTCTGTGAGGTATTTTCCTAGATAATCTGCTTTTATAGAGGGGAGCCCTGTATTTTTATTGAGCAGTTGAGCCAGCTCTTTTTGATTTTTTCTTAGGGTACGAGGAGGGAGTTGATTTATATAGTGTATATAAAAACCTTCTATGATGACCTCCTTTTCTTCTTTGGAAAGAATACGAGGATTTTGGGAGAGCTTCAAAGAAAGAGCATTGAAATCAAGAGAAATGTGCTTTCTTGGAAGTTCAGATTCTGAGAGGTAGTTAGAGGGAGTATCGAGGTCTCCTTTTGTAAGTTTTTCTATAAATACTCTCAAAAATGGAGGAGTTATATTGGATTTTTTTATAGTAGCAGACTGGAGTATTTTTTCGAGTCTTGATTTATATTTTGTCACTTGGTTTTTTCCAATTCCCTTTTTTTCGCTGTAAGAAGAGAAATATAAAATAAGATTCTCTCTTTGTTTCTGAGAAAGTCCTCAGAAAAATATATATTCATCATTAAATAAGTCGTTCCACATCTTCTCATCTTCAGAAAGACGATATATTTCCCCATAGTTTCCAATAGTATAATCTCACTCTTTGAGATGTTCCTTTTCGAATTGTTTTTGGGTTATAATCTTTCCTTCACGGAGAAGTTTCTGAGGATTTTCTGAAAAAAACCTCTGAAAGAGTTCTTTTATAAAACCCCTTTCTCTTTTAGGAAGACCAGAAACAAATTCGAGATCATCCCCTTGGGAGAGATATCTATGAGAATACTCTCCTCTTGTACTCCAAAGAAGCTTTCAAAAATCTATAGATCATGTATATCATTTTAATGCACTTTCTACCATATCTTTTTCAAAATCATATCCTTCTTGAAAGCGAGTGATATAATCTGAATCTATTTTCATCTTTGAAATAACATGCTCAAGATAAGTATATACCTGTTTTTTTTCGAGTTTTCAAGCTTGTATTTTTTTGTAATTCAGAGAGAGAAAGCGAGTAATACTATCAAGTACTTCGATATTGATATAGGGAAGTTTTTCATAGTCCTCTATTCCAAGAAGTGTTTTAAGTTGTGTTTGAAACTCCTTTTGGGGAAGTTTCTGAGAAAGAAGCGTTTCGAGTTCTACCATAAACTCGTGAGAAAACCATTTCACTCGCTCATTCCAATCCTGTTTGGTTCTCTGTCTTGCATTTCCCCACTCAATAGGGTTCGTCATGAGATCCGTAGAACCACGATACATATAGATTCCTGCTCCACCGATATCTCCTCATGGTGACCACCAAGAACCTTGTTGTTTTTTCTTTTCTAATGAGTCACTTGCAAGTTGTATATACCCCGCTCCAACCAATCCATTCCATACAGGAGACATCTTATCATCGGCCCCAAAGTATATCTGAAAGAACTTTTCCCTATCAGGTGTATTTTTTGTAAAGTTTTTATCAAGTTCAAAAACCCCTTCAGCTATTATATTTCCTGCAACAACCCCTCCAACACCAAGTACTAACCCAGTGAAAAACTTCACTATAGGATTAGGAATAGGAAGTTTGAATGCAATCCTAAAACCTGCAGCAGCTGTTGCTACATTTGCTACAGATTTGAGATGTCCTCCAATATCTTGAGGTGTTCTGTATCCTTCCGTCAAAATATCTGTTTCCAATAAAAAAGCTCCTCATATAGCTCAAAGTCATAAAAGTTTTACAAATCTATGAGACTTGAGTAACGCTCTCTGAAATACATTTTGAGAGATACTATTCCCATACTTTGTGCTGATTTCTTCGAGAGCGACTATGAACTCTTGTTGAATTTTTTGTATCTCCTTGGAAGCTATATTTTCTGTTTTTATTCATCTATCCTTTAGGATTGCAAGAGGAGTATTTTTGAGGGCTTTGATGATTTTCCCGAGCTTTACTTTCTTTCCGGTATTTTGAATCTCAAGAGATCAAGGGTTGAGAGTAAATCATTTTTTTTCTAGGATTCTGTAGAGTTCAGAATCTCATTTTGAGAAATCAATAATTTCATTTATGTCTACAGAGAGATTTCCTATACGGATTTTGTGTATTTTTTGGGCAAGTTTTTCTCAGAGGTGATACTTTCATTCACCTACTAAGATACTTATAGCCCCTCAAATAAGTGTTCTTTCCATCCAGTGAGAATGAGGGTAATCGATTTCATCACGAAGTGTTTGGAGATCTTCTTCTGTCCAATTTTCTTTGGGAGAGAGCTCTTTACTACTACGAGCTAAGAGATCTATCTGGAATGAACCAGAAACTTTCTCTTTTTTATACTTTATGAGTAAATGCCCTCAAGTTAGTATTTCTGCAGATTGTAGATAAGGAAGAAAATCAGGATATGGAACTCCCAGATGTTGTTCAGATTTCTTCGTTATCTCCTTTTCTATTGCGAGAAGGAGTTTTTTTTGCATTTTAAGAAAACGAGGTGCCCCTATCGATCAGAGCCCTCTTTTTCTGAGTTCTTTATTCAAAACGATGATGTGTATTCATATATATTCTCACTTGATAAGCTGCTCTATGATACGAGTAAATTTTTTATCATCTGGGACGTTTCTTCCATCTGGATATTTACCTAAGTCAACAAAGAGAGAAGTATTTTCTCCTCTCTGTTGTTCTATATCACGTATCTGTATCTTTTCAGATGGAGCCATTATCAATATGTTATAGTGCCTTACGAAGAGCCTGCACAAATATACGTTTTATTCATCACGTTTTAACATCTACGTGAAACTCTTTTATTCCTCCACTGAGATCCCTACGAGCTTCTCTTATCTTACCCTCAAAATGTCCTGTATCTATGTTATTCATTTTGTCGGTAATAGATCGAACAATATTCCCATCAGAATCTTTAAAACCATAGAAGTATTGTAATCCATCTACTTCAATAATAAGAGACTTTAGTTTCTCAAGACTAAGGGGATTTGTTATAATATTAGCGTCAATATTGAGCTTGGAAGTAAGGTATTGACGAAGTTTTTTTATGTCAGTTATATCTGCGATAGCTTCAGACCTAGGCTGAGTAGAAAGGTACCTTTGAAGTCCTTTTATAGGAGCTATACCTTTAGGAATTTCAACTATTTCTCCTGAAAGAAACTGAGACTGAAAATTTCTGAGAGATGTTTCTGCTCATTCTTGAGAGGTTTCTCTGAGGAGAAAACTTATTCTCTCAAATTCTTCTTGTATATCTGGGCGAAATACTTCCCTTTTTCATTCTCTTATAAAGAGAGGGTGTGACGCAGGTTTTGGTTTTCTTTTTGGAAGCATTCTTTTTAAAAGTCCTGGTTTCTTTTTAGCCTCTTGGGGAGCTACTTCTTTTGCCGGATGTGTATCTCAGGAATCTGTGAGAGGAGTATCTTCTATTTGAGGAACGAGTTTTGGTTTTTTACGAGGAGGGGTTACGGGGTCGGGTCATAGACGATTTTCTTTTGCTAAAAAATCAGGGATCATGTTTTTAGGTACACTTTTCCCTTTAGAGATATATGGATCAAGCTGATTTTTGAATTCTACAAACCTATCCTCAAATACAGTATTTATAGTTCCATTAGGATGAAATAATTTTGGTAGAACCTCTCTATAAACAGGATCAAATAGGGATTTTATCTTTCACATCCTCTGATCTAACTCCTGTACACCGTTTCAAATATCAGCTCCAGTGTCTATGATGTCTCCTAGACGTTTTTTATAATGTTCTTGGAGTATCTGTTCTTGCTCAGGAGTAATGTTTTCAGAAGAGAGAGATGAAGCACGTTCGAGGGCACTGTTTATACTCTCACGTTTTTTATAAATTTCTCAAATTTCATCAATTCCATCACTTACTTCTTTAGAATTCGCTTCTGCTATTGTTCTTTTTCATTTCTCTATAAGAATTACTCTAAGATAAGAAGATTTTCATGTTCCTATAGTACCAAATATATCTCAAAGTTTTCTTCTTTCAGTGAGTTTTTCCTCTATACTTGCAAGAATATTATCTAATTTTGCGAAAGAATCTCCAGATCATGTGATAATTTCCTCGATATGTTTGGTTATTCCCATTTGAAACGACTCATCAAAGGTTGTACCAACATTTTTGATATTTCTCATATCAACAAGGTGTTTGTTTATCTTTTCAAATACCTCTTTTAAGCTTGCATCATTGAGTCTATTTTCTTCTGCAAAAATGCTTACTATCTTTGAAGTCTTTTCAGAGATAAACGGAGATCAAGAGAATTCCATAAGAAATTTCTTCTTTAAGAGAATTTTATGATATTCTTCTGCAGATAATAACTTCCTCTTTCCAGAGTCAGTTTTTCTGGGAGTTTTTCCAATGAAACGTTTTGGAATTTCATTTATTATGAGATTTAATTGAGGATTTATGTGTGCCACTTTTCAAGTTATTCACATCACTGATCTTAGAAATTTATTTTCTATTGTAGTTCTTGCAAGCATATTATGGAAGTATTTATCGTTTTTGATAAACATGTACTTTTCCCTATATACTTCCAGTCTTTTTTTCAATTTCTCATCAGGAGAAATCTCATTTTCTGCTTTTGAGATAAAAAAATCAATGAGTTTTTCACGGCCTCTTATCTTTTCAAGTTCTTTCTTACTCAACCCAAGATCTTCTATCTTTTTGAGGATTTCAGTAGTATCTTCACCATTTTTTTCTGCAGTTGTGAGATCACCATAGAGAGTTCGTATGTGTTTATTATACCTAAACATATTTATTCTCATCTTTTTTCCAACAAAAGGAGCTCGACCGAGTACATTTGCATTTTGATATAGGGTTATGCTTGTTGCTATAGCCCAAGTTGCTCCGACAATACCATTTACAAGATAGTTTTCAATTCAGAAGATTTGGGCTGTCCAGAGAGACGCTCAAGTTTTGAGTATATTTTTTATGGCATAAGAATTATACTCTTCTTGACTGGAAGGTTGACTCTGGAGTCTTTTTAAAAACACCATTCATGCAACAATAGATCTACTTCTTGCTAATTTAATTGATTTTTCTCTCTTACCTACATCAGCTATATAGAGAGAACTTGTAGGATCAGAAAACATAGGTTTAAAATCTATTACCTTGCTTTTTATAGGTGGTTGTGTCCCATTGTGGCTAGCAGGGGGTTGAAATTGAAAAAGTATTTGACTAGAGTGAGGGTCTGTTAGTTGTTTCTTGAGACTATCAAAACTCTTCTGAATAGTATTTTCTTTGCTGATAGCAAAATTTTGTAGGATCATTTTTCCAAAAACAATAGCAGGACTTATTCACTGAGAGTATTCTTGAGGATACTTTTTCTTTAGCCTTCTTAATAGGCTCGGATTCTCTTTAATGATAAGCCCTAGTGTTTTCATAAGTTCTGTATCAGTTTTGATTTTTCATATGTCAAATGTTCCTAAAAAAGGATCTTTTTCTAGCAATCTAAGCTTTGATGAAAAGACATTAAGTTGTTTTTCATTCATTCCTTGCACCTCAGCAATCTCATCAAAGGCAATAAGTGCTTCAGGAGTGTTGGATCAGGTCATAATAACCCCAGGATGATATCATCAAAAATTAGTTAATGTATCTTCAGCAAGAATAGAAAATGGTTCAAAGAGTATATTTTTTTGTCATTCTTTGATTTGTTCCTTAGTTTCTCTTTTCACAACCTTTCTTTCTTTGAGAAAATTGATATGGAGGGAATCGATAGTAGAAATCTGATTTAGAAGTAAATCCCTGGTTTCCTTGCTAGAAAGATTGAGGCTTTTGATAGCCTTACCAAAGATGCCATTGAGCTTTGTTACAAAATTTGTAAAAGGAGAAGCACTTTTCTGTCACGACTTTACACTTTCCTCAATATATTTGAGAGACTGCTGGATTTTTTTTATGAGGACGTCTATATTGTATATTACATTCTGATCAGTATTTCACTCACGTTCTTTTTTTAGAAAAACAATTACCCCTTGAAGTTGTTTTTTCATCTCATTGTATTCTTGGGAATCCACAGGAAGTTTACGGAACTCGTATAAGTGTGAATTTATAAACTGATCAAGCTCTGAAAGGAGTTTTGTGTATGTTTTTGTTGCTTGATTCTCACTCCCTGTTTCAAGATTCTCTATCATTTGTATCACAAGATTCTCTATATCGGGTCTTCCTTGAAGTGTCTGGAACCTCTTTGTATATTGCTCTAGGATGTTTCCATATTTTTCATCCCAAAGAGGAGCATCGTTTTCTTGAAATTTTGTTACTCTATCGAGCGTATTGTTTGACATAAGTATTAATCTAAGATATTAAGAGCCTTGAGGGCATTATATATATCTACCCTTGCTTGTTCGTCTACCTTCTTACTGTAAGACGGATTTGGAGTATAACTTCCTGTTCCAACAGGATTTGTTTTTATATTTAACTCTTCAATAAGAAGTCAAACTCTTTTGTTTGAAGCACTTGCAGCAAATGTAGAAAGTACAGATCATCTTATGTTCCCTCTACGAGCATTTTGAGATATAATCTCTTTTAGAGTTCTTCCAGAAATAGTGAGGGTAGGATCCTTAGTAAGGACATTATCTTTTATATGTTTTCTTATTTTCTTGAGTTTTTTCTTATACAGAGAATCTGTTATAGTTGTTGCTATTTCTCTGTAATTTGTAGATGATTTAAATGAAACAAGTTCTTTTAATCATTCCATATTTTCAGAGAATCAACCAATGGTTACCTTTACTATTTTTTCTACTCTCTTTTTATATTTCCCTTCAAATCCTCTACTTTTTCACTCTATCCACGCATATCTCCCCCCTCCATTTTTGAAATCTATAATTTTTTGGAGTCCACTTTTATCTTCACTGAAAGTACGAAGAATACTTGATCCAACGGCTCCAACTTTGGCATCAAATCTCGTTTTAGAGTATGGAGTACTAGTAAGTTTTTCTATAAATAGCTTAAAGAGTCATTTCTCTTCGTCAAATTTGAGAGCATTTTCGATCTTTATAAGTGTCGTAATTCCGCTAGGAGTAGCTGGTATAGTATCTATAATTCCTAGGGTCACTTCTTCAAGTTTTGTTGCATAGTCTAGTTCTGTTTGAGAAGCTTGTCATGGAATATTAGATTTTATTCATAACTCTGTTTCTCTTGCGAAATCTATGACTTTTCCAGGAAGGTTGATTTTCTGCAAACTTTGAAGCTGATTTATAGTATAGGGAGCTGAGATATTATTGAGATATTGTTGTATCCCCTCTACGAGCTTTGTTCTCTGGACTACAACTTTCTCTATAATATTTTTAGCTGTAATAGTATCGTTTCCTACATGGAAAGAGCTTCCAAATACATCTTTGGCTTGTTTGTAGGCCTTTTCTGTTTTTGTAAGTTCCTCAGATCATGTAACAAACTCCCATATGTTTCCGTCTATAACAACATCACTTTCTATCTTTTGGAGCTTCTTTCTCTTTTTTACTAGGTCATCAACACTTACAAAGGAGTTGTTCATTCCGTTTACCTCATCCCTTGCTGTTTTGAGTTTTAGGAAATAATCTGTAAATGCTGTTTTTGCTTTTTCTTTGAGTATTTCTACCTCTTTTCCTGGTTTAAAAAGAGAATCTAATTCAGAAAGCAACCATGCTTTGTTTGGGAGGGCAGCAGTACCTAGAGAACTCATCCCTTGGAGCTTTTTTCTTGTTTTTTTCAAGAGTTCTAATTTCTCTCCTATAGAGTTAAATATCTCCGTAACATTTCCTGTACGATTGAGTTTTCCCACTGCTTCTTTAAACTCTCTATGCGCTTTCATTATTTTTTTGATACCGTTCCTATACTCATCTGTTGTTTCTCCTGCATCTAATGAACTAATACGTGAATCAGGTGCTCCTCCAAGAAGGCTATCACGAAGAGTTCAGTTTCTTTTATCAATCTCTTTTTGTAGAGTATTTTTTACTTTATTGAGTTCTTTTGTTAGCTCTTCAGATCTTTTTACAATAGATTGAAAAAGAGGATCCCCCTTTATATTCTCATCAGCCTCATTTATATTAAAAGTTGCAGGATTTATCTTTTTGATAATAGCATCAATTTTATTTTTTTCGGTTTCCAGTTCATTCACCCCTGTGTTTCCAAATTTTCTTGATACTAGGCTCTTGAGATCCCCCCAGTTCCCTGATATAAATCTCTTTCAATCTTCTCATACCCCATCATATTTACTCATTTCAGCATCTGCCTGCATGTAAGTTTTGTATCTTACAAGTATTCCACTATTTGGATCCAAGGTAGTCCCAGTAGCTGGTTTTATAAGAAGATCTGTGATATTAGCAGTAGGACTATTTAATCACATATTCTTGATTTTTAATATGAGATCATCTATATTATTGAGTCTTTCAGGAAGACCTCGTATTACATCAGCGAATTTCCTACTTTGAAAAGCATCAAAGAAGTTGTCAATAACACCAGTAGAGACCGAAACCTCGATCGTATTTTGTAATTTTTTGAGAAGTTTCCTAGATTTCTCAGTATGAGTTGCTCCCCATAATTGTCTCAGGTGGTTATTTATAGCAGTATTGAAGTTTTTATCAACAGAGAAATCTCTGGATTCATAATCTTTATTTCTTATATCAAGCCCACTACTAAACACATCACCTAGAGTTGCGTCTCCAGATTCTTTGAATCCATCAGATTTTGTAAGCTTGATAAATGCCTTTAAGTCGTTTAATTTTATGTTGTATGGATTTCCTCTATAATTCGGAAATTCACTATTAGTAATGCCCTTGTTTTGCATTGCATTAAATAACTCAGATGCTGCATTAGAATTAGAAAGATCTACATTTTTTCCTGATTTATGAACCTCATTAAGTATCTTTGCGATGATAAAGTTGTTTGCAACATATGGAAGAGTCCTTCCAGAATCATCTACAGAGTTTTCTAGATTTGTCTTATTAATTCTTGTAAGTTTTTCAAATTGTTCTTGATGATCAGAGTTTTCTAGAATAGGAACTACCGTATGAGGTCTGATAATTTCAAGTTTTTCATAAAGAGCTTCTTTATTTGCAACCCCATCAACTCCCGTCTCTATAATTCCAGCGATAGAAGGGCCAAGAAGTCCAATACCAGCTGCTCCAAGGGCAATTTTTTTGAATCAACCAATAAACGCAAGAGCAGCAAATATAAGAACTGCACTTCTCATGTCTCCTCACATGTTTTTGATCACACCCATGAAATTTTTTGGAGTAACGTTTTCTATATTTCCTCCAAATGCATCAAGAAGGGCCTTTTCGGTTAAGAAACCTTTTCTGTAGACATTTGCCTCTGAAAATATAGCGGTACTATAGTCAGGATCCTCGTATTCTTTGTGTTCTATAAAATTTCTCACATACATGAGTTCATTGTATACTTGCATGCTTGCCCCATCAGTTGTGTCAATGGTTTGTGCAAGCTTCTCATCAATTTGTCTCTTTACATCATTCCAGTCAAGCTTAAGAAGCTCAGCCTTTTGAATAGTCACACCATTTCTTGATTTGATATGATTATTTGCAAGTATCGAAGAAATAAGTGTTTCTTGTCCAATAATACCTTTTCCTTCCAAGAAAGTATTTTTTGATATCATAGAGGTTACCATAGCAACATCTAAGAGGTTTCGAGTATTTCTAGAGTTTACAATATCTAGATATGGATGATTAGGAAAATCTTCCCTAAGATCTTTACGAATAAGCTTTCCATTCTCTATTTTTGGGCATACAATAGTATACTGCCCGGTAGCATTTTTTTGGAGAACATAACCTCTTCTGATGATGTCGTTCTGAATAGCCTCAGCATACTTAAATTGGATATACTTTTTATCAAGAATCCAATCTGTTCCTTCATTGATAAGTTCTCTATATTTTTTTGCCATTTCAGCAGGATTTTTAATAGCTCCTCTTTTATCTCTTTTTACTTGGTGTATATAGTTTAAGTAATCGAGATACTGTTCTATATTCTCTTTATCTTGTGTGCTTTCAAAAACAGCTCTATTTCCTTTGAGAACTCAAAGTGCCTGAAGTTGTTTTTTTATAGCAGGATTTGAGAATAATCCTCCTTTAGATCTGAGTCCATCAAGCTCTCATCTGAGTCTACTTTGTCTTGCTTTTGCTTGAATGATAGTGTCTCTATGGGATCTTT
>JAMOOA010000109.1 GCA_027066255.1 Candidatus Altimarinota bacterium
TCAGACAAATCCTGGATTTTTTCTCCAATCGATACTGGCAGCATCTAATTCTGCAATAATTCTTTCTATTTTCCCTATAGATTTAGGGGTGAAGTTGTTGAGTTCAGTCTTCATTACTCTTTTAGCACTTTCAATGTTTGCCATAACTATTTATATATAACTAAAATAATCTATACCCCTATAATTTTAACACAATAAAAGCCCAGTGACAAATAGTCAACTGGACTTATTTATGATTTATGGTTTTAAATTATTATGAAGTTTTTGGTGTATCAGAGATAGGAAGAATTTTGAGAAAAGCTGTAAATTCATTGTTTTTATTATACAACTTTTCTTCAACACTACCTTTTTCAGTTATTGTTTGTATGAGGCTAGCAATTTTACTAGAATCAATGCTCTTGTATTCGTTTCCTTCGCTATCTTTCCAATGTTTCAAAGTGATTTCTCAACTTTCAAAGCTTGCACTTAGAAAAACATCAGATCAATATGCTTTCTTAGCAAGTATTTGTATGTTATACTTCTTTCCTCAAAGCTCAAGAATTTTTCCTGTATCATCGAGATTGATAGTTATATCTCTCCCATCTTTGAGGGTGAGTGTTCATGGGAGTTTTTTGAGAGAAGCTATTTGTCTCTTAAGACTTAAAATTTTCACTACCTCACTGCTATTACCACTAGTAGAAACAGCTGTTACGAGAGGAGCTCCTGAAAGAGCAGCTTTTTGTGCTGGGGTAAGTTTTTTTCAAGGGATACTATCTATAGGATGAGTTAAAGGAGTCTTGTCATTCCTTTTTTTATTACTATCAAAAGTCCCAGGTTTCTTAGGGGTATCTGGTAGTATTTTTATACTTTTAAGTTTTTGAAAAAAATCTTTCTGAGAAAGCTTTGCTCCTCCAGTTCACTTCAGGGATTGTATCGTAAGAATCACTCTTTTCATCAGTGGAGTGATAGAGGTAGAATTTGGGTCTTTTGTAGTTACGTCTTTCCAAAAATTATTGTCATCTATGATAGTTCATTTTCTTTTAGATTCCTTTCCCGTTAACTTCTTTTCTTCTTCACGAACTTTTTCTAGGAAAGACTTAGCTGCCTTATTTTCTTCTACTGAAAGCCCTTTATTGTCGCGAAACGTAAAAGGAAGATTTTCCTTATGAGAAGACTCTTTTACGAAACTATTTAGGTTTTTCAGAGAGAGTTTGATATTTTTTCCTGCCGTAATTTTTGCAAGTTCAGACTCTACTCCTCCTTTCATAAAGAATGAAAGTATAGCAGCGAGAAAACTTCCTATAGGGGGGAGAAATGACTTGAGTTTTGTTTTTAACTCATTGAGACCCTCAGTATCAAATCAGAGTTTTGAAAGCACTTTTGCAAAGCCTTTTGCTTTTTTCCTAAGCTTATCGATTTTCCTTCCTCCTGTAGATGTATTTTCGCTTACTATTTTCATAAATCTATCTTGTGCTGATTTGATAGAGTTAGGTGATTGAGAGCTTAGAGACATCTCTTTACTTTTGAGATTTATATTAATACCATTCTTTTGAACTTCCCCCTTTGTGAGAAGTTCATCTATAATGATAGGATTATCAAATAGGGTTTTAAAATTATTATCTATAATATTTCCAGAGTCGTTTATATATCCTTTTTCTTTTCCTAACTTAGAAAGTATTGATAAATTTTCATAGTAGTCCTTGAGCATAGAGTCTATATATTCAAACAGAGAATTTGTTAATCCTCCAAGTTTTTCTATTTTAGCGCTATCTGCATTCCCTTCTTCAAAGGATTTACCAAGAGATTGAAGTTGGTCTATTATGTTTCCGATTTTATCAAGATTAAAGCCTCACTCTCATACATTCCTCGCTTCTTTTGTTCAATTTTTGACAGCACCTCAGAGAGCACCAATCTTTCCTTTTACAAGATTCCCTAGGAGACCTCATAGGTACTTACCTCCAGAAGCAAATCCTATTTTTTTTACAATATTATTCCAAATAGTAAGTTCTATAGTATTAGTATTGATACCTTTAGGAATTTTAAGTTCCTTGAGTTTAGTCTTGATTCTTTCAGAGAAAAATATCTTCATAGCACTATTTTCGAGGAATAGCTTATATATCTCAGAATCATTTCTGATTCATTCCATAGAGTATTCCAT
>JAMOOA010000110.1 GCA_027066255.1 Candidatus Altimarinota bacterium
CACCTATATCAAAACCTATGAGTTTTTTTGTCTGTGTGCCGATGAGGTCTTTATACATAGACATTTCTTTTGAGAGTCACGCAAAATACTCTTGTTCTTCACGCTCCTTTATCTCAGGAGCGATAACACAGTATTCACAGAAGTTACATATTTTTTCACAAAAAGGGATGTGTACATAGAGGCACATTTCACTTATTTCAGACCATGATTTTATAGCATGAGCTTGGAGTTCTTCTTGAGGAACTTTATAATGGGTCATCGTTTTATTGTGAGCTATAGGCCAAGCAGTATTTGCTATTGCATGATGTTTGTTTCCTGCTTCAAATACTGCTTCAGGAGAGTATTTTTGTGTATCCCTCTTTGATGGATTTTTCCATCAGAGAGGTTCATTTGCTTGAGTGTTCATGGTTTTTATATTAGAAAATATTTTTTAAGGCATTAAGTTTATCTATATATCTCTTTCATACGCCCTCAATCCTACATCCAATTTAGAACCTCTGCGGATTCATTGCGACTGTGCTGTTTCTAAAAAATTATCAATATCTTCGTAGGGGATAGAGTATATAGCGTCTATGAGTTCAGCTTCTTCATGTTTTATAAACAGCCCTCAGACTTTCTTATATCCATCGATCAATTCTGTTACTTTCTTACAATTTCTAGCAATAAAGATATTTACTTCCTCATTTGTCATTCATTCACTTGATGTCACTCGAGTGAAAAACTCTATATCACTTGATGAGTATCAGATCTCTTCTTGCATTTCACGAAGGACAGCATGATTTATGTCTTCTTGTGCATCAACAAGGCCTGCGGGAAGTCATATCACTCGACCTTCGTTCGTATCTGTTATAAAGGGAATTCTTCTTTCCTCGATGAGTAATATCTCATTGTCTTCTGAAATAGGAAGTACAGCTACTACATCTGTATTATTTGATCTTGGTACATCTTCCCATTGTTTTTGTATTCAATCAATAGTGTAATTCACTATCTCAGGAGTGAGCCATTGAGGTTGATTGAGATTTTTTCTACTGATAATATCTATACTTTTCGGGGTGGGGTTTCCCCATATCTTGTAGTCATGTATGTTCATAATTTGAAAGTTATGTTATATATCATCTATCTAGTTATAAGTTATATTATTTTGTTCTATAGCCTCTGCTATTTCAGGATGAAGTATTCCGTCAACACTTTGTTTTCCTGCTATCATTGCTCTTGCTATACTACTCGACATATCAAGCATATTTGGGATATCTAGGAGCATATAATTCTTGAAATCATTTTTTTTGAAATCAAACGTGTATCCAGGCCTAGGGATAAATATCTTTTGAAGCTTGTGTTCTATGAATTTATCAATATTTCATGACCAATCAGGCATATCTTTTGCGATATCATTTCCAAATATAAACCATGGGGATTCTCCGAGTTTTTTTCTAAAATATTCTTCCTCTTGAGCTGTAGTTGTGAATCAGCCATTTTTTCCTTCGAGGAAATGTGTGTCAAAGCCTATATTGAGTCACGCATTTTTAAGTACTTCTATGTATCTTTCTATGAGCAGCCTCCTCTGGTTTTCTAAGACTCAGAAGTTTTTGTCTTGTCTTACTCCACTCGGAGAGATAATAATTTTTGAAATCTCTGTAGTTTTAAGAACCTCGGTAACAACTTGCATGTGGGCAAGTGTCGGGGGGTTGAATGTGCCTCAATAGATGGCCACATTGTTTTGTGAAGTGTTCATTTCTTATAGATTAGGAAGTAAATCCTTGTTCTTGCATCACTTTATTGTCCCATGATTTTTCATAATTTTTTCCTACAAGGAAAATAACTCACTCCTGTGCTTTCTGTATTACGAGTTCTATATCTTGCTCAGTATTTCAGAGTATTTCCTTTCCATCTCCATATATATTGAGTTTATTTTTTCTTTCTATGTTTTTGATACGAAGTACTTCATCTTGAGAAATGAGGATGGGAGATTGTCCTCGAGGTTTCCAGGGAGCTTTAGGAGTGATAATGAATGCAGGAATATTGTGAGGAATAATAGGTCACCCAAGGGATTGGTTATAAGCTGTAGATCATGCTGGTGTGGCTATAAGAGCTCCATCACCAGCAAGATGTATTGTATTTCTTTGAGAGA
>JAMOOA010000111.1 GCA_027066255.1 Candidatus Altimarinota bacterium
CTGAGTCGAGGGTTCACGATGTTTTCCTCGAGAAAAACCATTTTTTCTCCAAGTCCATGGCATGGAGCACATGCTCCATGATGAGAATTGAAAGAAAAAGATGATATGTTTAACTTCTCAGGAACGTGTCCACAATGAGAACATATAAATACATTTGAAAACTTTTTAATTTGTGATTTTTCTCATACAGTAGAAATAGCTATATGTCATCTTCCTAGTTGGAAACTCAGCTCTAAACTGTCTTTTAGTCTCTTAGTATCTGTACTTTCTAGGTCCGAGAAATTTTTAACAACCAATCTGTCTACTATGATGTCCACATCATAATTTCTTTGTTTTTTGAGGGTAATTTCTGAGTTGATATTGTGCTCTTCTCCATTAATGGTAAAACGTATAAATCCCGCATCCAGTATCTCTTTTTTTACTTTTTCTACATCTATTTCTCGCTTGTTTCTGTGCAGTTGAGACTGTAACATAAACCTCGTTCCTTCAGGAAGCCCTGAGATAAACTTTATCACATCTTTGAGTGAGTCTTTTTGTATAGCTTGCTCACAACTCACGCACTTTCTTTCGCCGATGTTGAGATACAAGAGTTTATAATAATCATAGATCTCTGTAATCGTTCCAACCGTACTTCTGGGATTTCGGTTTGTTGTCTTTTGATCAATACTAATAGTAGGAGAAAGCCCTACTATCTCATCTACTTCTGATTCTTCCTTCATTCCTCACACAAACATACGCGCATAAGAACTCAGACTTTCCAAGTACTTTTGTTGACCGATGGAATATATAGTCGAAAATGCCAAACTCGATTTTCCACTTCCAGATAACCCTGTGATAATCACCATTTTATTTTTGGGGATTTTAACATCTATATTTTTGAGATTATGCGTTTTTGCACCGTATACTTCAAGGAAATCTGACATAAAAAAAGTTAGCCGATAAAACTAACTTCTTATTGTACGTAGATTTATTTTTATGCAAGAAATTAGTGTTCTTCTTGCATCGATTGAATGTATCCTGGTAATTTAGCATTTAAGAATGGGCTTGTGACTTTTGATAGAGGAGTTTTCTTAAATTTCTTTTGTCAGTATCTTGTCTTTGATCATACTCAAGTTATTTTAAAAATATCATTCTTTCCTTTTATTTTCTTTCTCTCTACTCCATCAAAAATCTCCCTTTCATAACTATCAAAATCATACTCACAAAGTACTTTATATTCTGTTGTCCCTATTTTTAGGAAGATTGTTGCTCCTTTTTTCCTTATAGATGATTTTTTATTGTTTATAGTAGCCATTAAAAAATTACCTTTCCCATAGTCAACTCTTCCTAACTCTTCGATAGGTGGGTCTTCGAAAAGTTCTGTTGGATTATTATTAACTAATACTTGCCCATGCTTGTCCATGTAAACAGAACAGTGTTCACAAGGATTTTGAATAGTTATTTTTGCACATCAAGCACATGTAAATCATGCATCCATAATCTCTTGGATATCATCTCAAGTTCATCCCTTACTCCTCTCAACGGGAGGAACAAAATTAAATAAAGGAAGTTCCTCTAAAGGCATGTTCTGTTTTCCTTGAATTCACATACATATTTTTTTATGAATATATGTCCATTATACATGATGTCTTTCTTTTTTTCAACTAATCTGATGCAATCACTAATCATACCACCTTTTTAACTCCTGATTCCTTGAGTATTTTTGCAAGTTCATTGAGTGTTGCTCCAGTTGATATAACATCGTCTATGAGGATAATAGTCTTTCATTTAAGATAACTCATATCCTGACTGTCTAAAAAAAATACTCCTGTGAGATTTTTAAGTCTCTCTTCTCTCGTGAGATGACTTTGTTGTTTGGTATATTTTTTCTTAACGATAATCCTTGAATTATAAAGAATTCCAAGTTCTTTTGATACTTTTTGAGCAAGTATATGACTGTGGTTATACCCTCGTTTCCATCGACGGAAGAAGTGCATAGGAGCACTAACTATAACATATTTATCTTTGTCTACAATAGTATGGTGTTTTAAAAACAGCTTTGAGAGATATAGTCCCATATCATAGTATATCTCTTTTCTCCCATAATACTTTCCATCGGCTATAAGCTTCTGGAGAGGATAGTT
>JAMOOA010000112.1 GCA_027066255.1 Candidatus Altimarinota bacterium
GTATTGCCTTTTCTAATTCTCACACGATTTCCATGGGGCTCTTTTTGAGTTCGCGTGAGAGCTGAAATCCCCCCAAAGCAAAGTCACCCATATCTTTTTTTGGTGGTTGCGAAAGAACTACATCATCTATTTTTACCCCAAAAGTATCTTGAATGACCTTTTGGAGGTATATAATAAGTTTTTTATCCATATTTTCTTCGTTGGGAAAATCTTGTAAAGTATATAAGAATTTATACTGATAAAGTTGTTTTCCACAAGAGGAAAGATAACCTTCCTTATTTATGTAAAATAAAAACCCTAACCAGTGTATTACTGGTAAAACAATCTACTCCTCTCATACAAAAACTTGACTTATTGTATTTTTATCTACAATATATTATATTAATTCATAAAGACCTGACTATATGGATAATCTTCTTGAAAGAAATAAGAAACATCTCTTGAGTAAAAAGGTGTTTTTTCCTCAGAAAAATGCTCTCAAAAATCTCGTCTCAGCACTCAATAAAGACAAAATCGCAATAGTTTCTGGAATGAGGTATTCTGGAAAGACTAAGTTCATACTCGATATGATCAAAAAAACAAATGCCCAAGAAAACGTATTTTACTTCAATTCTGAGGTAGATACGAGTAAGAAGATACATACGAGTAATGATCTAGATATACTCCTTGAACTTCACAAGAGAATAGAGTCTGAACCGAAACTCATCGTCCTACAAAATATTAATAAAATAGAATGAATCAAAAGTTATATCTGAGAGCTATATAAAAAAAGAAAGTACAAGATCATCATAGTAGGAAACAATATCAAGATAGGAGGGATCAAGGAGATAGAGATATTTCCTCTCAAGATAGAGAAAATAGGTACGGACAATATAGAAAACATACTCCAATACGGACAAATAGAAGAGGTTCAACTCATTCGTGACCTCTATTTCAAGAACTTTCTTCTCAGAAACATACTTGAACATATCGTTCTCCGTGATATTATCTATACTTATGATATAAAAAATACGGATTTGTATTACCAGGTTATATCATATATGTCACAATTAGATAGATGTGTATCTCTCCGTGAGCTTCATAGAGAACTTCAAAATCATGGAGTTACTATTGCTCTGATGACTCTCACAGATTACGTAGATGCCAGTATCAAAAGTAAACTCTTAAGAAAAGTAAGTAAGTATGATATAAAGACTCGCAAAGAAATCTCTTCAAAGATACAATATTACTTTGCAGATGTATGACTCAGAAATCTTCTAACAGAAACTCCTCACCTAGAATCTCTCAGAGAGAACATCATCCTCAATGAACTAGAGAAGAAATGATACTCAGTACATAGAGGAATAAACGGGAGATTTGAGATGACGTTTCAAGCAAAAAAGTGAAAAACTCTTCTCAGTATCCATTTTCATAACTCTGATGATAAAAATGAACTCAAGAAAGATGCCCGCAAGCTCACTAAGCTATGAGATGATTCTCAAAAGTTCCTCGTAGTGAAAGATAAAGAAGTCTATAATATGAGGAAGTATTTTTTTGAAGATGCACAAATAGTTGAGATAGGAGAGTTAGTGAAGTACTTATAAACAAAACTCTGTTGCATAAAAACAAAACCAAGCCTACGGCTTGGATTGGTGTTATCTAAGATACGGTCTAAGAAGTAATTTTAGCTTCTATCTTTACTGTCCCCTTATCTTCATTAGTGAGAGTTATAGTATGATCCGGTAATTCTTTTTGTAATTCAGTAACTAATTTTGCTCTTTCTCCTTTCTTTACCTTAGATAAAATAGTTGAAACTCTAGAAACATCTAATCATTTCTTAATTCCGTTAGCTAACTGAGATATATCATCCTTGTTATCTATAGTACCACTTGATTTATTTATGACAATATTATCCGTATCTCTTCCTGAGGTAATATCGATATTGTAAGCTACATCTGCTGTTTTTCATTCTATTATTTTAGCAGTAGTAGTATTTTCTTTACTCGAAGATATTCACGAACCTATCATATTAGATATCTGTGTAGCATTTCTCTCTCAAAGTACTTTAGTTGCTGCGCTTTTTCCCTCTCATTCCCAACCATCATTTT
>JAMOOA010000113.1 GCA_027066255.1 Candidatus Altimarinota bacterium
TACAGTTCCTTCAACATTAATAAGTATGATTATCCCATAATCTACATTGATAGCTATATTTCCCCCTGTCCCTGACTCTGAGTTAGGGTTTTTGAAGAATACAGCTCAATAATGCCCACCAGGGGTTGCATTTAAAGGGACATTTATAGTGAAATTTATCGTCACTTCCTCTCAAGGATCTATAGTAAAAGTAGGAGTATCTATAGTTATCCAGCTAGAAAGTTCTTGATCAGGAAATACGAGTTCACTTTTTCTGACGAAGCTAGGTGTTCCACCAGGACCACTACTTTGAAAATCAGACTTTCAAGTAGTGATAGTTACTGTTTCAGAACCATTATTTTTGAGTGTTGCTGGTTTTGTAATGGTACTCCCTGTAGCCATTGTTAACTCATATCTGATAGGAGTAAAAGAAAAGTTTATAGCAGCAAAGGAAACTCATAAAGAGAGAAAAAAGAAAAGAAAAATAAAAGAAAGGATATGAAAGATATACTTCATAAAAATATTTTTGTATCAAAGAATAATATTATATGTTTAGATAGTAGGAAGAAAAATGGGAAAATCAAAAAAAACTCTCGAGATATATCTCGAGAGTTTTGATTTATTTTTCTAAATTTTGATTAGAAGTTTCCAGTAACGGTAAATGTTACGTAATCTTCATAATCTCCTGCAGGTGTTTCTGCTTGAGATGTAGCCGATACCACGAATTCTACATCATCTACACCAGAAGTAGCTTCAGGCTTATCTGTAGTATATACGTTATATTCAGTAGCATTTTCTGTAATTTCTTTTGCTGCATCAAGACCGTTAGCACCAGTATTTACTGCAGTATAGGTACCAAAACTTGAATCATCAGTACCATTTATAGTAGAAG
Organism: Candidatus Altimarinota bacterium; assembly: GCA_027066255.1. Taxonomy (GTDB): domain Bacteria; phylum Patescibacteriota; class Gracilibacteria; order BD1-5; family UBA6164; genus CALDZK01. The sequence goes on from JAMOOA010000113.1 coordinate 872, forward strand.
CCCAAGTATAACTTTCACTTGCTACAGGGTCTGCAGCAGGAGTAAGAGTATTAATTTGGATATTACTATCTGAAGTATTAGTAAGACCACCACTCTGAGATCTTGCAGTGATAGAAACTCCACTTACAGCGTTTGTCCCAATTTCAAGAAAAAGAGACCCATTAGAAGCGACAGTAGGAGCAAGTATACCAAGATCAATAGTACCTGTTGAGATACTCATATCAAGAGTAGGGTTTACTCTTGCTTTAATCAGGATATCAGTTACTTGACCTGAAGCTGTTCCAGGAAAAGAATCATCCCAATTGATTGCTGCATCGAATCCAGCGTCACCAACAACTGAACCAGTACCGATCTGACTTGCAGAAGCGACACCACTAAGATTTGTAAAAGCAATAGCCAAAAGAGCCATTACTGCAAAAACCTTTTTTGTTTTTGTTTGCATCATAACTTATATAAGTTATAGAAATAAAATAGTTTGCTAGCAAATTAGCAAGATAATTGTAACACACTTTTAAAAACTTTGTCAAAAAAAACGCTATATTTTTGGTGTTTTTCTACATAGAAAGAAAAATTAATAATTTAAATTAATTCAGAAATCTATTTTTCCACTATAGTTTCCTCCAGCTTGTTCAAGAGCATTGATAAGGATTCCTACTTTTATCTTGTACGTATAAGTATTGAGGTCTCCATTTGTATTGATAGAAGCAACTTGAGTTCCAATATTTTCATCTACTCATATAAGAGAGATACTTCCAGTATAAACATCTTGATCATATCCAAACCCTATAGTTCCATCCCAGTCAGGGATAGTTTCTCCAGAATAAGTCAGAGTCGTATTTTTATTTAAAACGACATCAAATCCAGCGCCTACTGTTTTTACCGTAATAGTAATCTCGGGTGAAAAAGAGTTAGTTACATTATTTACTGTTCCTATATCTAAGCTTCCGGTAGAAATAATAAACTGAGGTTGGTCGATATAAAAGACCAATTCTTCATCAAGAGAAGTATTTCCAGCATTATCAGATATATTGAAAGTTGCTCTATATTTTCCATAGCCTAGATCATTTGTAGGATATGTAGCTCCAGAACTGGTGACTGTTTTACCTCCAAGGTTGAACCCTGTTACGGATATATCAGCTCCCCATGCAGCTCCTATCCGTTTTTGGAGAGTGATACTATCAGAACTGCTATCTATTCCCGTACTTCCAGTA
>JAMOOA010000114.1 GCA_027066255.1 Candidatus Altimarinota bacterium
ACTCAAATACGACACAAAAAAATACCCTCCACACAAGGAGAAGAGCATTATTTTTTTGAGAAAGTTCATAGAAAGTAACCAGTTATTTCTAGCAATACAGGGCTATGATACCAGAAAAACACTATTTTTCTACATTTTACACAAAATGAATTTGACATATATATATATATAGTTGTTAAAATAACCTTGCAATTATGCAAAAAACAAAGAGGAGGATTTTAATATGCCAGGGCATATCAAAAACAAAAATAAAATAAGAAAAAAAAAGAAGCAGAGAGTACTTGTAAGGAGGGAAAAAAGAGCCTCCTTAAAAAGAATCGGGAGAAAAAAATGATCTTCAAGGGAGACTGATAATCTCTCCCTGAAGCACAAGACGGCAAAGAGACACCAATTCGGGTGTCTCTTTTGAATTGTGGATAATTTTATTTTACCACTAACTCACTCTTCTTCGTTTCTATTTCAAAACTCCTTTTCTTGTTGCTCATAAGTATTTTCTCTGCTATCTCATCTTCTATCATATCGGTGATATATCTACGTATCTCTCTGGCACCAAACTCTGGATTGTAGACGTCTTTTGCTATGAGGTTTATCGTTCTGGTATTAAAAGATATCTCTATCCCGACTTTTTTGAGTCTTTCCTCGAGTTTTTCGAGTTGGAGTTTTACTATTTTTTTGATTTTTGCTTTATCGAGAGGATTGAATACTACAACTTTATCTATCCTATTGATAAATTCTGGAGAGAAATAATTTGTAAGGTTGTCGATGATGTTTTTCTTGGCTGTATCATAATCACTCATAACTGATTCCTCCTCACTCTCTGAGATATCAAAACCTATCTGAGCTGCTTTGCTGGCAAACTCATCTTGTCCGATATTGGATGTCATGATGATGATAGTGTTTTTGAAGTTTACTTTTCTTCCTTTATTATCAGTGAGGATTCATTCTTCAAGTATTTGTAGGAGCATGTTATGTATTTCTACATCTCACTTTTCTATCTCATCGAAGAGGATGATACTATAGGGTTTCTTTCTGACTTTTTCTGTAAGAAGACCTCCTTCTTCATATCCAACATATCCAGCATTTGCACCGATGAGTTTGTTTGCACTGGTTTTATCAGAGTATTCACTCATATCTATTTTGATAAGAGCATCTTCGTCTCCATAGTACTCACGAGCAAGAGTTTTTACTATTTCTGTTTTTCCGACTCCAGTAGGACCGAGAAAAAGAAAACTTCCAAGAGGTCTATGAGGGGTTCCGACACCTGTTTTGCTTCTGATGATAGATTTTGCGATAGCATCCACGGCTTCATCTTGGCCAATAATAGACTTCTTCATCTGAGCAGGGAGCTTTTTGAGTCTATCTATCTCTCCTTTTGAGAGGTTCGATACCGGTATACCTGTTGTCACAGAAAGAACTCTTTGTATATCTTCTTCACGTACCCAGAATCTCTTATCTTTTGGTATCGTGAATTTCTTCTTGAGATTTTGAATCTCTACTTCTATAGTTTTTTGGTCTTCTTTGAGGGAGACAGCTTTTTTATAATGTTGAGCTATTACGCTTTGCTCTATTCTTTTTTGGAGCTTTGCTGACTTCTCTTTGAGTTTTTTGATTTCTTTTTCGTCAAAATTGTACTTCATAGATTTCATACTACAAGCTTCGTCCACGAGATCTATAGCTTTATCTGGAAGTTGTTTATCTGTTATATAACGAATAGAAAGAGCAACGGCAGCCTCTATTGCGTCATCTCCGATATTGAGGTTGTGGTATTCCTCAAATATCTCTTTGAGTCCAGAAATGATTTCAAGAGCAACTTCTTTGTTTGGTTCATCTGCGAGGATTTTCTGAAATCTTCTTTCTAGAGCAGGATCTTTTTCTATATATTTTTGGTATTCATTGATAGTAGTTGCTCCTATTACACGGATTTTTCATCTTCCCATTGCTGGTTTGAGAATATTGGAAGCATCGAGTGTTCCTTCTCAGCTCCCTGCTCCGATGATAGTATGTATCTCATCGATAAAGAGTATTACTTCATTCTCGACTTTACTAGCTTCCTCTATCACTTGTTTGATGCGTGTTTC
>JAMOOA010000115.1 GCA_027066255.1 Candidatus Altimarinota bacterium
ATAAGCTGTATCTGGAGCGTTTCACTAAGGAACGAAAAGTTACTTTTAAATCTCCCAATTTCATCATGTTTTGTGTCTTGAGGTATTTGAGATATATATATAATTTCATCCACAATCTCCTCTATTATTGAACCACTTCAAGCGTCTATTCCACTTCCAGTTTCTTCTTTTTCCTCAGGAACTTCTTCCACGACAACCTCTTCTTCAACAGGAGCTTCTTCCTCTTCAATAGAATTACTAGCCTCAGAAGGAGTTTTATTATCGTTTTCTTTTTGACGTTGTTTTTCTCTTTCCTCTGCTCTTTGACGTCTTTCTTCTGCTCTTATTTCTCTTTGACGTTTATTTTCAGCTCTAGCTATTTTTTCCAATTCTTTTTGTTTTTCCAAAAGCTCTTTTTGGATTTTGAGTTGTTTGAGTTTTTCTACTTCTTCGAGAAGGACTTTGTTTTTTTCAGTATCTAGATCTTGCTCTTTTTTTTCAATAGAAGTATCAAGTATAAATAAGCGTACACCAATAAGTTCCTTTATATACTGTAATACCACCAAAAATTTAGCATTTGATTTGTATTTTGTAGAAAATACATCAATTTTTTTCTGAACTTTGATATAAATTCTCTTTTGTACTGGAATACTTTTTGATTCCAATTTCTTGTAAATACGTTGTAGTATATTATCAACTCTCTTCTTAATAGAAGGGTATCTACTGATAAGAAGATTTGTTTTTATGGTGACAGATTTGTAACTTGAATATTGTCATATAACAGTCTCGGCTCCATATACCAGACCTATACTGAGATAGAGGCAAAGAAAAGAAACAAGTATTTTCTTCATTTTGAGTGAAAGATAGGAGATAATACTAAAAATAGTAGACAGTTTTACCCTTCGGTCAATATTTTTTTCCCAATCCTGACTATATTTATTCATTCTTCTATGGCTAATTCATAATCCCTACTGGTTCCAGCAGATATGATTCCATCAGGAATATATCTGTCACGTAAACATACAAGTTTCTGGAACTCTTCTCTTTTTTCTCGCTCATCAAATATGGAGCTACCCATTCCTGAAAGTCCTATTACTTTTAAATATTTCATATCTTTACATGCCTCTAAAAAGCCAGAAAGTTCTGTTTCAGGTACACCGATAGACTTGTTTGCATCAAGCTGTATCTGTATAAATACTGAAATATTCTCTCCTTGAGACTCTATTTTCATTGCATGCTTAATACTTGCGAGCGAGTGTATGACGGAACAACGCTCTATGATAGCTGCTATTTTTTGTGATTGAATATTTCCAATGAAGTGTACGAGTTCTCTTGGAAGTTTTTTTTCTCGGATTACCTCTATTCTATTTTCTCAAATACCGTAAAACTCATCAGGAAAACTTGCTTCAATATTCGAGATGATATTTAGAGTGTTCTCTCTATCCAGATACTTGGTCACTACCAGTACCTGCTTTCTTGCAGACTGAATATTTTTGAAAACAAGAGTATTGAGCATGAGAGAAATATTTTAAAAAATACACAAAACTACTATACTAGAAAGATATTTTTAAGCTAAAGTATTTATGGAATCTCATGTAGTTGAATGGAAAGCAATACGTATTTTGATAGGGAATACACTCGTAAAGTCTGGAAAAACAGTTTTTCAGATTTTTCTCAATATCTTCATCTGGAAACAAACAGAGGACATACAAGTAGTTGCAATATTTAACCTCATATACCTGATAACTCATATGGTGTTTTTTACTCTATTTGCCCCTATTGTTAAGAAATGATACCGAAATTTTCTTCATGTATTTTCTTTGCTAGGTTTCACATGTGTATATTTAGGGGTTATGTATTTAGGAAAAAATGCAATAAATCACCTTATAATTATTCCTTTTGCTATATGATTTTTTAATAGTATTTATTGGATAAATTTTCATAACACTCAATTTGATCTCACAACCTATGGAAACAGAGGCCATTTTGAGTGAATAAGAAAAGCAATGAGAACAGCTTCTATGATTATAATTCCGGTATTTGTAGGATTTCTTATAACATGGAATTTTCAGTGACTTGGA
>JAMOOA010000116.1 GCA_027066255.1 Candidatus Altimarinota bacterium
ATTCTATATCGAACGCCCTTCATCTTTGAGTGCGTGTTCAAATAAATACAGTCATTAATCATTATAATGAATGACATCTTGATAAAACAGTAAGATTTTTAGTACGACATTTTCCAAAGATACAGCATTATGTGTGGAATAATCTTGATCCAGAAATGATGAGAAAGACAGATATTGCTTGGTCAACTCTCCCAAACTTTGATTGCTTTCGTGATTCTCTACTAGAGGCAATGAAGTTTCTTGAATCAACAGGAAGAACATTTCGAGCGGAAAAAATACCACTTTGTTATATACCTTGATTTGAATGGGCTTCAACAGAAACAAGAAAAATGGTAAAATCAGAAGAAAGGAGAATACATTTTCTAGATTTTCGAGAGACAATTCATGAAAAAAATAGAGATTTTGAACATGAAAAATCAGGAAAATGTAGAGAGTGTGATCTTGATAGTATTTGTTCTTGAATTTATGAACATAAAAAGTATTTTGATTTTGTAAAAGTATATCCTCGAAAATTAAAAATAGAAGAGAAGAGGGAGATAGTAAGAAAAATCAAAAGCTAACTCATTACTATTTCTTGAATCTTCGAGTTATCTTTATATAATGGTGCTAGATTGTTGTTTTTTGAATTATTTGATATAAATATATCCCTATGGATCATGCTTCTAAAAAGAAAAAGATTCCAAAGTTACAAAAAAAACTTAAAGGATTCCTCACGAGTGAAAGCTGAAAAATTAGTAAAAAAGATGCACTAGGTATTGCTGTAGGAAGTTTTGTTATTTCAGGAGTAATGACAGGGGAAGCTCTAGCTACAGATTGGGGGCATTCAAGTGGGACATGAGATAGTCACTTTTCTCATGACCCAGTTTGATGAGGACATTCAAATGTTTCTATTTGATGACCAGCTGCATGTACTCACCAGAGCTGAATTGTAAATGGGCATTTTAGTCAGACACCGACTTCTGATTCATACCTTACAGGTCACGGGAGCCATGGAAGTCACGGGAGCCATGGAAGTCACGGGAGCCATGGAAGTAGATGGTAAGGATAAATTCAACCCCTTCCTTGATGGATGAAATTGTAACTTCTTACGAGAATCAACAGTATAAGAAGTCACTTCTCTCATGCCTTATTTCATTAAGAAACTGATTTAACGAGGTGAATTGCCTCTATATCATAAAAAACACCATTACTTTAGATGGATTTTCCATTAAAGATCAACAAAATATTAAAAAACTTTTCTTTTATTACTGGTTTTTAAAAAAGCAGATTAAGTTTGAGAATGGGTATAGTTTTTCTTTTAAAAATATAAAAGTGAATATAAATTCTCTTATTTATTCTCGAGATAAATATACATGAGACTTTCGTCAATACTTTGAATTTGGTGACAATAAAATATTTCTTTCAAAAATTTATGATAAAAGCTATGATTCTCCTTATAATAGAGAATGAGGGAAAGAAGTAGACAATATTATAGATTTTTTTCTCTATTTTTGCCGTGAATGTTCTGAACTTTATTCTTTTTCAGGAAAAAATTTTCCTCTCTTTAAATGGATTATAAGTGAACTTTGTGATGAAGTTTCTTATAGTAGTTTCTCTCAAGAATAGGACTTACTAATATATGAGTTTGAATTTTAGATATGTTACGTATTATATCTATATTATTTTGAGACCTTTATAAACAATGCCTGATATAGCACTATGGCCTGGATGTGATCATAAATGTACGATGTGTTCAAATGAAATCGAGTATAGAACTACGAAGGAGGATTATAGTATTGAAAATATAAAAAAGAGAATTGATCAGTTTCATGCAGGAGATGATAGGAGTTTCCATCGTTTCCCTGATGTAAAAGATGATTGGACTATTACAGGGGGGGAACCTACACTTAATCCACATTATTTTGAAATACTCTCTTATATTCGTAAAAAGTTTCCACAATCGAAGCTGGTTCAACTAACTCATGGAGATAGGTTTGCAAATAAGGTATTTGCAAAGAAGATAGCAACTCTTGATAACTATCATTTGGTTTTTCCTGTACATGGTTATAACAAGGAAACGCATGAAGCAATTGTGAGAAAACAAGGGGCCTGGAAAGATCTTATATGAGGAATATATAACACATTAAAATATAAAAAATATAACAATCAGACATTAGAGCTTAGAATTATTATCCAATGACAAAACTATAAGTTTTTAGATAAGATATATGAGTTTATACACAAATATTTTCCACAAATTGATAGTATTGTAACTATTATGATGGAATTTGAATGACAGGCTGTAGACAATATTTCTTTAACAAAAATGAGTTATACAGAAGTTATGTGAATAAATGAAGAAGTTTTTGTAAAACGGGGAAAAAAATGGGGAGTAGAAAGATTTCGTTTATACCACTTTCCACTTTGTACAATAAAAGAAAAGAAATTGTGGAAGTATATGTGGAGAACTCTTCCGAGTCATGAGATTTCTTTCACAGGAAAGTGTAGCGCTTGCAACCTTTCGAAGTATTGTATGTGAATTCATGAGACGTATTGTAAGTATAATGGAGAAGAAGAAATACAACCTTTTTTCAAAAAAGACATTAATAGTATCCAGATTATAGAAAATAAAGATAATTTTAGGTTTCAACCAATCCTTGATATAAAAGATAGTTCAGCAGGAAAGAAAACAGTAATATTTGTTTGATATGGGTGTAATATAAAATGTAGATTTTGTATAGACCTTAATAAAAGGTATATAAATAGAAACACAAAAGAGGTTCTGAAAGATATTTTGATAGCAAAACAAAGTGGAACAGAGATTCTTGAGATTATATGAGGAGAGGTTACTATAAGAAAAGATTTCTTTGTGATTATGAAATTTCTTAAGTCCCTCAATTTTAGACATACATACATGGTTACAAATTGACTCAAATTTTCTGATAAGGATTTTGCAAAAAAACTTTATAATATGAAAGTTCTTGATTCTATAGTATTTTCTATACATGCTGATAATGCAGAGTTGCACGATATGCTTGTTTCTGCTCCTGGAGCTTTTAATAAGCTGGTAGAATGAATCAAAAATTGGAGAGATTTATGATATGATCCTCAGAGAATAGGGACAAATACAGCTATAGAAAAAGGAAACTATAAAAATCTTGTAGGAATAGGGAAGCTTGTGAAGAAACTTAAATGCCTTTGAAGTAGTGAGTTTATTTTTGCTGATCCAAATGTATGATGAGTACATGATAATTTTGAGGAATTAATGCCAAGAATTAGGGATGCATCCCCTGTAATGAGGAAGCTTATTGATTGGTGAATTGAGAATGGCATGACTTATAGGATGAGATATGTCCCACTTTGTTATTTTCAGGACTACTTAGAAGATAGTATTTCGGAGTTAAGAGAAACAGAGATTTACACAAATGTTACTCATAGTGCCCCTGACTTTCATAATAGTGACGTTGTTGAAGGGAGAAAGAATACAGGGAGAATCCGCACAAAAAAATGCAAAGATTGCAAGCTATTTGATATGTGCGAATGAATATGGAAAACCTACTACGATAAATGGGGAGATGAGGAATTAAATCCTGTTTAACTGAAATAATTTTCAGATTCAAAAAGCAAGAAAAAAATCTCTATCTTAACAAAAGAAGAGCTTCGATATGGTACTTTTAATAATCTTGATAAATGAGAGTAAACGACATAAAACAAATAACTGATTCTCAGGTTCGAATATTTTCTCTTCAAACGAGAGACCCATCTTTTATATTATTTCCAGATCTACCATCTGCATACCTTATAAATACATTAATTCAATTATGTAGCTTTAAATTGAGAAATATCAAGGTAGAATACGTGTATCCTTTTTCGAGATATGTTGAAGAACTTTTATCAAATATGGAAGAATATAGAGAAGATTACTTCGTCTTCTTTCTGGAGAATTATTATCATAGTAGTGATTTTGGCCTTGGTTTTTTAGAAGAAGTTTTAAAAAAAATTAGTAAAAAAGAGTGAAAAAAACCAAAAATATTTATACACAGTCATAAGATCTCAAAAGATATAGCTCAGGATATTCTAGATAGGTATGGTGTAGTGATCTGTATCATAAGAACAGATGTAGAGTATTTCTTTTTTCAATTATTTTCTGAAAAGAAATCCATAGAAAATATCTCAAATATTCTCTTTAGGGATGATGGAGGCAATGTACATATAAACGAAGAGATTGAAGTTTCTCATAATTTATGAAACTATATACTTTGAGCATACTACAATGGGTATCATACCCAGTTTTCAAAATCAAAAGAAAAGATTATATCGTATATTGACGAAGATACAGATGAAACGGATGAATCTTTGTACTATAGAAGATCGAAGAATACAATTATAAATGACTTTAGACACAACCCAGAAGTAGAGATAATGCTTACTTCAGGGAGGGGGTGTCGCTATAACTGTTCTTATTGTTATAGAGGAGCAAAGTACCATACAGAAAGGCAAATATCTTTAGATATACTAAAACGAGATCTAGACTACCTACATTGAATGAAGTATGAGTATATATACTTCTATGATGATTGTTTTATAACAACGAACCTTCATAGGCTTGATGGAATTATAGCACTTTTATCAAAATATAATTTTAGCTATGGGATATCAGCAAGATATGAAGTTTGTACAAACGATGCTCTTATGAGGATATCTAAGTTAAACATCAAAAGAATCCAGATAGGACTACAATCAGTTTCTATAGGAGTAAATAAAGAGACCAATAGATGATTTCAGAAAGAAAAATTCACTTCAACTATTGAGAAAATAAAGAATCTTTGAATTGATATATCTCTTGATATTATTTTAGGACTTCCAAGTGAAGGATTGTCATGATTTCTTTCTACTTTTAGGTATGCTATATCCTTGAATCCGTATTCTATCTTTATAAACACACTTTTTCTAAACCCAGGTACAGAATTATATAAAAAAAGACATATCTACAAAATACGAGTAGAAGAGGAGTTGTGAAAGGAATCTCTTTTTCATGTTCCAGGTATTATATCGTCACAAACTTTTTCACAAAAAGATATGCAGATAGCAAAAAAATATGTATCGTATTATATAAAGAAGCTAAAGACTATAAATATTATTCTGAGATAAAATGAAGTACAAAAAATATATTGTAAAAAATATTTCCAAATTCAATATACTAAGCTATTGAAATAGTAACGAAGAAATAGATAGGGTAATTGATATTTCTCAATATTTTTGGAATACTATCTTGAATTTAGAATTTTTTCAAAAATTTGTAGAAGAAAAATACATTCCTTATAAAGAAAAAAAAGAAGACAAAGAGTCCTTTGACTCCTTTATAAAGGAGTACTATTTCCTTGTTCAAAAATTACCATGTTTAGAAAAAAGAATTACGTTTCGTCAAAAATGATTTGTTCCAGAAATTTCTGACATATTCTTTTCTTATAGAATATTCGATAGAATAATTTCTTACTATAATGAGTATTACTCTAGTTCAGATATACACATAAGCCTTTCTTCTGGGATTTCCTTTGGAAACTGATTTCTTTCTGTTTCAGACTTCTTTGAGAGATTGGAAAACGCGTATCTGAAAAATAATAATTTTATTTCTGAAATTGTGTTTCCAATTTTAGACTTAGCCTTGGACAAAAAAATCATGGTGCAGAAGGGGGTGTTTAAGTTTGAGATATTTTGGCCGGAAGAACTGATACTTAGTATGATTACTTCTACTTTTATTCAAAAGAGTAAAAAAAAGACCTATACAGTAGTTGATTTCTCTCAAGCAAATGAGCAATTTGATTTTTCTCAGTGGGTTAGTTTGATTAAGGAATCAGGAGCCAGTTTTTTTTCTTACATAGATTTTTTTATTATTGATAGAGATTTTGGCAGAGCAATAGATGACATTATTCTGTATGCTAATAAAAAGAAGGATATTATCTCTATAAATAATATACTTTATAAGGATAACGAAGCTATACTTTTTCAAGAGATGAAACAAGATGAGGGTAACAAAGATATGATAGAATCGTTTCTTCAGCACAACTTTGATTCTAACAAGTGTCATAATACATTATGATGAGTTTCTTATTATGGGAGGTTCCTTCCATATAAATGTTACTGGAATAACTGTAATTTTTGTGCGATAAATCTTCAAAATAAATTTATATATGATAAAGAGTATTCGTATGATTTTTTTATAGATAGATGGATTAAATTTATAGAAGAGAATAAAATAGAATCAATTATTTTTCAAGATGAAGCACTTCCTCCAGGTCTTGTTTTGAAATTTGCAAAAGAAGTCATAAAAAAGAGAATAAAAATTAATTATCGATTTCGTACAAGATTTGAAAAACTGTATACCTTTAATAATTGTAAGATACTTTTTCTTTCATGAGCAAGGTATTGTTGAATGGGGCTTGAATCAGCTGTTGAGAGAGTAAACAAGGAAATAGGAAATAAAGGAAATGACTTTATTTCCCTGAAAGAAAAACTCCGAATTATTTATAATTTTGATAATAATGGAATTTCTATTCATAATTACTCTATTATAGGATTTCCTGGAGAAACGGATGAAGAAATAATAATAACATATAAATTTCTTAAATCAAACATTCAAAAATCTTCATATTTCACATGTACTCCAAATATATTTGCTCTTATGAAAGGACCAAATATATTTAAGAATAGGGAAAAATTAGGGGTAGAGGTACTGCAAAAAGATATAGATAACCCCTTTAATCTTGTATTTGACTTTACCTATAAGTGAAAACAGAGAAACATAAGTCTTTTGAATACACTTGTACAAGATATTCATAAATCTCAATTTCTACCATGGATAGATGATTTAAAACATAGTAATATAGATACGACAGATTTTTGGTCGTATATAGACAGAGGTTCGATGTTTTACCTCTTGAAGTGTTATTATAAAAAGAGTCCTTATCTTTGATATAGAGATATTAATAAAAATATCCTTAAGGAAAAGAACGAATATCTTCTTGCTCAAAGATACAGGAAAAGCGATTATATTCAAGTATTTGAGCACTTAGACTTTATTTGTATTTATGATTGGGTTCTTTGTGGAGAAATCATATTAGCAAAAGAATATAAAGACTTCATCTTCTGATATAATTCTTCTCAAAGCCTCCAATCCAACCTCATAAGATACAACATACCATTTTCATGAAGTATATTTAGGAGACTTCTAGAGAAGCGTATATTCATCATACTTACATAGAAAAGAAATTTCTTTGAATGCAAGTATATTTATTTGTATATTATCTTTGATAATTTCCTTTTTTTGGTATACTGAGACTTAATAATTAGCCTTATATTCCTCTTATATATTATCCTTATGACTTCTAGTAAAAGTAAAAAAGAAAAATCTTTTCCAAAATTCAGGAAAAAACTAAAAGGATTTATGACAGATGAGTCATGAAAAGTGAGTAAAAAAGAAGCTTTTGGAATTGTAGCATGAGGACTTCTGCTCGCTGGTGCTACAGAAGAAGCATTAGCTGCAACATGGTGACACTTGAGTGGAACGGGAGATACTCATTTTTCTCACACTCCTTCTCCTGGAGGAGGTCACGCAAATGTATCTCTTGTATCTAACTGTACTCATCAGAGTGGGGTGGTAGATTGACACTACAGTAATATTGGAGGAAAGACTTCATATCTCTCAGGTCATGGAAGTCATGGAAGTCATGGAAGTCATGGAAGTCATTCAGCTTCAGGTTCTTGATGTGGGGACCGTTAATTATATATTATGAAAAAAATTGTCATATCAGTACTTTTGTATGTTTTTTGTTTTTCTTTTGTTTATTCAACAGAATATACTACAGAAGAATTAAACTCTTTTACTTTAGAAGGGTATAAAAATCTCAGTTTTAAACAAGAATTTCTCTGGAAAATACGCGAAGTAGATGATGTAATCTATTATAGAGATTATATAATATCAAACTATGGAGAAGAATACTATGACTTTGTAGAGAGTTTCATTTACATGAGAAATTGGTCATATGATAAGGATGTAGAAGATTTAGATACTCATTATTTTCTAGTCCTTCTTAACTATTACACAAAATATCAGAAAAATATTGAACAAGAAGTAATAGAGCATTTTTCTAACATCTCTTTTTCTCATAATTGATCTCCTTTTTTAGAAAATCGGATTATTCCGTGGTTCAAAAAATTGGAGGCATTAGACATTAAAGACAGTATATTAATTGATTCTCAGTTTTGGCTTAATGTTATCATATATTATGAACCATTTGTAAAAAAAGACTTCATAGTAAAAATGGGAAATAAAGGATATCTTATCTTAAACTTGAGGGAATCATGAAATACAAAGCCATTTATTTCTGAGAATCTTGTTTTGGAATTAGAAAGAGAGATAAAAAGAAATCTTAGTAAGGAAAAATCTGAAAAAATCATAGAAATTTATAGTAATAAAAAGCCTTTGTCATACAGTTATTATCTAGTGTTAGGTATTTTTGTTTTTATTTTTAGCGCTTCTTGTCCAGAGCACTATATCAAAGAAGTAAAAATATGAGTAGCTTAGAGAGTATAAAAGAAATCATCTCAAAGAAAGTAATATCTTATAAAGATGAAGAGGATACTTCTCTTTTTACTGAGGACGATGGGAAGTGGATATTTGACTTTAGATTAGCTTTCTTTCAGGGAAAGTACTTACAACAATTTTCCTCATTTTTTTGGGATAAATATGAAAAAGAATACCCGTTTCAAGTTTGAGGGTTGGAACTATCAGCAGTTCCTTTTATATCAGGAATAGTATTAGAATGACTAAAGAGATGAAAAAATATAGAATGAAACATCAACAAGGAAAAGATTATTATCGTTGATGACTTAATAAATAGTGGGAGTAGCCTTTCTATGGTATATAATACTCTTCATCTTTTGGAAAGGAAGATATACAAAGTGTACGTATTTGTTCACTTTTGAAAACCTTCGGTGAAGAAAATACTTTTACGTTATCAAATTTTATTAGAGTATAGTTTTGTACTGAGTGATTTCGGGATTGATATATTTCAAAATAGTATATCTCACCCAAAAGATAAAAATAAGTTCCCTGTTATATACCCAGCATCATATAAACTCTTCTCTTGAAATGGAGCAAACAAATTTGTTCCTGCAATGAAATCAAACCCTATAAGAAGAGATAAATATATATATGTATGATGAGAAGGAGGTGTGTTTTCTTGTATATGCAGTAATACTGGTGAGGTAAGGTGGCAATTTACGGTAGAGAAAACTAGATGACATAAGAATATACTTTCATCTCCTTGTATTGTATGAGAGACTGTCATATTTGGAGCGTATGATGGAAACCTATATGCACTCAATATCAATACAGGAGAGGTATTATGGAAAAATACAGAAGCTGATTGGATAGGTTCATCTCCGATTTTTTCAGAGTATCATGGATATATATATATATGATTGGAACATGCATCTTCAACTCACAAGTGATCACTTATTGCTGTTGATAAAGATTCTTGAGAAAAAAGATGGAGTTATGTGTTCCTTGACTTTGTACACTGTTCTCCTATTTATTCAGAAAAAAACGATATAGTTGTGTGTGGAGATAATAGTGGAAGACTTGTTTGAATAGATGGGAAGTCCTGAACAGTAAAATGGGTACAAGAATTTGGATGTCCAATAAAATGATGATTTGGATTTTCTCAGGATCAAAAAAATGTGTATTTTTGAGATTTTGAAGGAAATATGAATTCTATTAATATCTACACTGGGGAAATACAGTTTCGTTTTTTAACCGGGAATGCTATTTATACAGTTCCATTTGTTTCAGAGTATGGAATATTTTTTGGAAGCTTAGATAAAAAATT
>JAMOOA010000117.1 GCA_027066255.1 Candidatus Altimarinota bacterium
CAGAGTCAATACGAAGAGTTTCTTGGAGATTATCTGGGTATGTGAGGAGAACTCTCCCTTAAGGTTGAAAAAGGAACAAACAGAACTCTCATGTATTCAGGAATGCAAAATGAAAAAGAAACATATGAAGTAGCGTTTGAATCACAGATAGAATACAACTCCCAAGGAGTCCAATCTATTTCTCTTGATATTACTCCAAATCAAGAAATATATCCTAAAGAATGATTTTCTTTTAACTATAAAAAGGGACGTTCTATAAACATAAAGCTCAAGGCTGATGAAATAGATGCTCATGTAGATTGAGTTCTGACTGTAAAAAATACACTCCACTCTCTCGATACAGAACTCAATATAAAAAATGAAAAGGTAGCTTACCTCAATGTTTATAAAAATGATTTCACTGGAGGGGTTGACTATATCACCCAAAAGTATAATTGGGATACAGGAGAATATGGGGATGGGTCAAAGATAACCGTAAAAATGGAAGGAGCTTTACAAGATAGTGAAATATCTAAACTAGACCTAAGTCTCGATATCGAAGATCTTGTGAAGTTCTGAGATTATGGAAGCTTTGACCTCCTCTATGGTATAGAATCTCCAAATGAGATAACTATAGACGGGAAAGTCCTAATATCTCAAGAAGAGGTGTTTACTCTTCATTCTGAAGGAGAAATACAACAAGAATACTTAGATATAGAAACAATTATGTCTATCAGATGAGCTGACACTGGAAATATACAATTTGATCTCATGTATGACCTTAGGGATAACGCAAGAAATATGGATATACTGTTAGATATGAATATCTGAAAATTTATAGACTCTGAAATCAAGATACGTAATACAGGAACAGCTGCTCCATTTTTAGGAGAAATAGAAGCACCTAAAGAGTACATAGATCTAGAAGAGCTTTTAAACGAGAGTATCTGATATTAGTTAATTCACTCAATAATTTAAAAAAGACTCCTGCAGGTACTGCAGGAGTCTTTTTTAATACTTCCATCTATAATGCCCAATGATAGGAAATTTTTTCTTATCTGCATAAAACACCCACACGTCTTCTCTCGGAAAATCTGAATAGTTATGAATGATATAAGGAACTCCCTTTGTATCACGCTTGTCCGATATGATTCCTGTATGTTGATTAGGAAAGGAAAACATCACGATATCCCCTGGTTGCCACTCAGAGAGATTTACAATATCTTCAGGAATAATTTTGGTGGTAAGGCTCGTTGTATATCTCTTTAAAAAAGTATCCAAGTTTGGGACTCTTCTGAAGTCTATGTTTGGATCTGGTTTCCCCGCAACTCTCGTATACACTTCTGTATTGTTTTGTATATCTAGGTCTATCTGTGATTTTATATCAATTCCCGCATTCTGTAGGGCTCTCCAAACAACATCAGTACAAACTCCTTCATTCTCTGGAGGATATCCTCCAGCATAATACGCACTTTTGTATTGTGTTTTATTTTTTATTTCTGCCCTTGCTCACTCAAGTATATCTTCTATGTCATTTATCCCATCTCTATCTATATCACCTGATGTCGTGATATTTTGAATATGTATCTTCGCTATCGTTGGAGAATGGAGTACATAATATGTTACAAAGATAGTGACAAAAAAACAGGAAATAAAGAGAAGTTTGAGAATAGACATAGATACATATTACAAAATTGCTTACATTATATATAATAAGAAAAAAGAAGCTTTCTCAAGCTTCTTTTTTTTCAAATTTCAAAGATGTCTATTTTCTTAAAATATCCCCTTCTCCTACAACTTTTGTAATGATAATATCAGTAATAGCTCCTATGAGAGCACCTGCTATAACTATCATCCAAAAACCTGTCCAAGCCCCTTCTGAGTCTGGCCCCATAAATACACCTATGGCCATAGTAAGAGAGATAAGCGCTCCTAACTTTGCTCCTCTGAGTACTGGAGGAACTTTGAATCCCAAGAAAGGGTGAACCGTGATAAATCCAGCGATAGCAACGACAAAACCAAGAACGATTCTATTTACCAGAATAGTCCACATCATAGGGTTAGAAAAAGACCA
>JAMOOA010000118.1 GCA_027066255.1 Candidatus Altimarinota bacterium
CCATTTTCTATCGATTTCATACATTTCTTTGATGATATCTTCAGGATTATCTAGAAGAGCTGTGGGTATCATTCTCAGTTCATGAGCATTAGTTCCTTTTGGATTAGCACTTCACATCTCTCTCGCTATCATGACATTACTCGTTCAGAGATACTGTTCTGGGAGTTCTTCAGCAAGTATTCTGTTTACGACTCTTTGGTACTCTGTACTCAGTGATCTCCTGGTTCCAAATTCAGAAAAAAGAGTTTGAGAAGACTTTTTAAAAGTAGCAATATCACTGAAGAGCCTATGAAATACTTCATTCATCATTTTTGAAAACTCTATATCTGTTATTTGTTCTTTTTTGATATATTCAGACAGATAGAGTGTATTTATTGCTTTGAGTCCAAATATCTCCCACATCATTGATTGTTCCCATGGTCACTCGAACTCCAGTTCATAGTTTCCAGTATTATCGGTTCAAATACGATACTGAGGAAGTTTGAAATCCTTGAGAAAATCGAGAGTCTCTTCCTGAAAGAGTTTTCTTTCTGCATTGTCTGTCATTCCTCTAAGAAATGAGACATCTGCTTCAGAGACTCCTTGTACGAGGTCTTGGGTCATTTGAAGTTGTGATTCCAGTTTTTCTTTTGGAATAACTCCAGCTGTTTTGACGTCAGTGCTTCTGACAGTCATTTTCCATTTTACAGGGATTCATCTATATTCAGGGTGAGCAAGTATGAAATCCAGCATAAAAAATTTGTAGATATCATTATTTAAGAGTGAGTCCACCTCAACTTCTTCTCTGAAAGCAGGGAAGAAGTCCTCTGGTCTAGAAAGTAAATTAGATTTCATAATTCTATTTTTATTAACGTAATAAGTACACTTACTTTATTCAATAATTTTTACTCAAGCTTGTCTCATTTCTTCAAGAGCTTTTACTGTTGTGGTAGGATCAACTCCAGCGATTCATTTGGTCAAGAGTTTTACATTGAAGCCATTTTTTATAGCATCAAGGGAAGTAGCTTTGATACAGTAGTCGGTTGCGAGTCAGAGTATCTGAACTGTTTGAACTCATAGATTTTTTAAGAGCTTTGCAAGAGGAATATTTTGTATCATCTCGACTCAACCAAATCCAGAATAACACTCCTCATTTGGCTTGAATCATTTTTTGATTTCGTAATCAAATCAAAGCCCTTCTATTCATCAGAAGTACTGAGAACTTGAAGAGTCTGTTCTACAATGCTCTGGCCACATGGCTTGAGTTCCAGCTATTTCGAGATAGACTTTGAGTTCTTCTACACTGAAAGTTGCCGTTTTTGAGAGCCCATTGTTTTCTTCTGTCCAGTCTTGTACCTCTTCGTAGGTAATGAAGTTCTTTGCGGATGGATCTTTTCAAGATTTGAGAGCATCGGTCAAAGGTTCCTTTCATACAAAACTGGTTACAAAAGATATATGTCATTCAGGGTGCATGTCTCGAGTTGGGATAATGAGTCACCCAGCTCTCTTTGTTTCTTGTATAGTATTTATGATGTAGGGAGCGAGCTCCTCTCATCATGCTACATAGAGTTCTCGCTCTTTTGGATGCGCAAATCCATTTTCGTAGTCAACGGGGATTAAAGCTGTTGTATTCATGGGTATGAAGGATTAGGAAATAGTGTCTTGATATGTGTGAGAAATAATTCTCAACAGTTTTGTATGTATTTTGGGGATAAATGTTTGATACATTCTTTTGTGGTTAAGAAGTATTATATATGTAATATATACACTTACTAGAGAGTAAAAAATATATGTATATATGAGAAAGAAAAGGGCTATTCTTTTGTGTAACTATTTAATAGAGAAGAGCATTCCTTTTGCATATTTCTTAATAGTATTTTAATGAACAAATAGCAAGTGTATAATTTACACCTAAAATATATCAAGAAAGAAAAGTAAGTCAAAAGTTTTTTTGATATTCTTTTTCCTCGCTTCCATTCTCTTTCTGTGTATACTCTCTGTATAGATTACTTACAGAGATTTTTTATGCCTCAAAAACCAAAAAGAGAACACTCACGAAAAAAACAAAAGACCTTTTATAGATCTACTCCGAAGAAGAATAAAAAGGAGAAACGCAATCCAGAGAATGAAATCCATGGGATTTATAAGCAAGCTCAATGAAACTTTGGTTTTGTAGATACGATTGATGCTGAAACAGGAAAGAAACAGTGATACTATGTTCATGAAAGTAAGAAACTGGACGCACTTGAAGGGGATGAAGTGGCTTTTGAAGTGCAGCGCTTTCGTGGAAAACCGGAAGCTATCATCAAGAAAGTCCTCAAGAGATCTGAGAGACTCATCGTGGGAACTCTTCAAATACAGAACAGTTTTGGATTTGTAACAACAGAAAATCAGTATGTGCAGACAGATATATTTATTCCAGGAAAGTCTTTGAAGTGATATGAGTCTGGAGATAGGGTGGGAGTACAGATAATCAATTGGAAATGAAAAAAACCAGAAGGGAGGATTATGGAAAAGATTCCAAAAACCTGAGAAAAATGAGCAGACATTATGAGGATTGCTCTCGAGTGAGGAGCGAGGATAACATTTCCTGAAAAAGTCATGAGTGAAGTGAGGAATTTTTCTGATACAGTTTCAAAAGAAGAGATAAACAAGAGAAGGGACATGAGGAATAAACTTACTTTTACTATAGATGGAGCTGATAGTAAAGACCTAGATGACGCTATTAGTATAGAAAAAACACAAGAAGGGAACTATAAACTCTTTGTTCATATCGCTGACGTTGCGCACTATGTTGCTGAAGATTCAGAACTAGATAGAGAAGCACGTAAACGTGGAACAAGTATCTATCTCGTGAATCAGGTGATTCCTATGCTTCCTCCAGAACTTTCCAACGGACTTTGTAGTCTCCATCCCTGAGAAGCAAAACTGACTTTGACTTGTGAAATGACGGTAAATCAAAAAGGGCACATTCTCAATTCTGAAGTATATGAAAGTGTCATAGATTCTAACTATAGACTCACATATAAAGACGTTCAGAGTATGATAACTCCAGACGAGAAAATAGAGGAATTAGAATTTTGAAGAGATATCTCAAAAGAGTTGTGAGACAATATATCAACCCTTCATGAACTGAAGAAAACTCTGGAGAAGTACAAGAACTCGAAAGGAGTTCTGCATTTTGATTTTCCAGAAACAAAGATAGAAGTAGATGAAAATGAAAATCCGATACGATTTTATGAATATGAGAGGTATGAATCTCATAAAATTATCGAAGAATGTATGATACTGGCAAATGAAGCTGTCGCACAAAAATACCAAAAATATCCGTTTTTATACCGTGTTCACGAATCACCAGATGAGGAAGATGTGGAGAAGTTTGCGTTGCTTTTAAAAAAGTTTGATGTTGATGTAGAACTGACAGATATATCGTCAAAATCATTTCAAAACATACTCAAAGCTATAGAGTGAAACCCAAAATCAGGAGCTCTCCAAAAGATGCTCCTGAGAACACTTATGAAAGCCAGATATAGTGAGAAAAATCATGGTCATTTTGGTCTTGCTTCTTCTCACTATAGCCACTTTACTTCTCCAATTCGCCGTTATCCAGATCTACAAATTCATAGGATTATGAAAGAGATATTGCAGAGTGAGCAGGGGAATATATCTATAAAAAGAAAGGAGTACTATAAAGAAATACTGCCAAAGGTTGCGATTAAGAGTAGTGATAGGGAAGTACTTAGTGAAAAACTCGAGTATAGAGTTCGAGATTATATGGCTGTGAAGTATATGAAGGACAAAGTCTGAGAGAAGTTTACGGCAAAAATCTCAGGAATGATAGAAAAATGATTCTTTGTTGAACTCCCCAATACAATAGAAGGATTTGTGAGTTTCTCACTTTCCGGTATGTCATATGATGCTGAAAATTTCATGGTCTGGAATCCTATTACAGGAGATGAATATACGTTTTGAGACGAGGTAGAAGTCGAACTGATTCGTGCTGATAGTCAGACATTGAGGCTTGATTTTGGGTTGGTTGTTTCATAAGCTTCGTTTTTTGCGTAGAGCGAAAAGATATGATACCATATAAAGGTATTTATATCTTATGTATCAAACATGATTTTTTTAGAACAACTTCGTAGGACTTTTTTTCAGACGATTTTTTTGGGTGTTAATGAATGAGTAAAGCAAAACCTTACTGCAGAACAATCAAAACAGGATACAAATGAATATAAAAGCCAAGAATGGTATAAAAAATGAACCCCAGAAGAACAAGAGTCTTATGATAAACTTTTACAGTCTAAATGAGAAATTCTCAAGGATCTTATAAAAACTATAGACACTCTTGAATCAGAAGCAAAGTTCAAATGAAGGAGTGAGAAAATACTTGCAAACTTTCTTAGTAGAAATCCAGAAACTCCAGAAGATTCTCTCGAAGACAAGAAAGAGATGCAAAAACTTTCTGAAAAAGTAGAAATGATGAAACTTGAAGTAGGAGAAGACAAATGAGCCCTTGAGGATTTCAAAGTGGAGATAGAAAGAATGGTGTTTCTTGAAAAACTATCCCAGACCCCTGATGGAGAGAAACCTGGACTTGCAAAAACATTCTGAAAAAAGAAACTTCTTGATTGGAGTAAAGCTTTGAGTGTTGATGTGGACGCAAAGATTCCTTCTACTTCATGAGACTTGAAAACAATAGAAGGACTCCTCAAGATGATGGATTTGGGGAGGCTTTCAGAATGAGAAGTACAGCAGCTTCAATGAATGGATAATAATAAGTTTCTAGAAGAATTTACTTCAGAAGCGAGACTAAGCTATATTACCCATCCAAGAATAGAGGCTTCAAGTCTTTCAGAAGGAAAAAATATTTCCACAACTTTTACTTTTGGAGGAAAGTTCAATGAAGAACTGTATATCAAAACAACGGCAGGGCAAGTGTTTTGAAAAGATATAGGGACTCTAAGTGTATGATGAACGGAGTATACAAGGAGAGGATTAAAATGAGAGTTTTATAGTGAAAAATGAACGAGACTCAAAATAGAAGAAGGAACCAATATCACTATCTGAAAAATCAGAACAAAAGAAGACTTCACGAGACTGAACCAAGATTCTACAGCGCTTCTTGAATGAATTGATAAAAGCGATTCAAACTATGATATCGCTCTCGCTGCTGCAAATAGATGAGTTGATGGAAAGTTAGCAATTGCACTTTTCAAGGGAAGAATAAAAGAGTGAAATAGACCTGTTCAGATAGAACAAATCTTCACTGATTTTGGGAGGATTTTGGGGCAAAATAATATGTGATTTGAAAAAGTTGATGCTGAGGGAATTAAATCAAACCCAAAACTTCAATCTCTGATTGTTTCTCTTTTTGCACTCAATGCGAATGGAAAAAATACATCAATGGAAACAGTTTCAGTATGAGGGAAAGAGTATAAACTTTCAGGTTGGCAAAAAGAGATGTATGACGTAAGTAGAACTCTGTGATTCGGGGTATCTATAGAGTCTATTGCTTGATCTGGAGTAGGAAAGGAACTCGTCAAGTTCTTGTCAGCAAGAGGATTTGCTCCGTTTGATGCAAACGCATACATGTGTGGGAAAAATGTTGGAGAAGCTCTCCTTGCCTTTGGAATATCAGGGCTTCCTCGCTCTGGGAGAAATGGAACAGCATGGTCAAATATTATGAGAGCGAGACCAGATAAGTTCCAAAAACTCAATGTTACAGCAGAAAATGCTCCTGCTGGAGCTATTATTTCCTATAGAGCTGGCACATGAGGGTCTGTTCCAAGACAAAAATATGGTCATGTAGAAATTGCTCTTTGATCAGGAAAATACTATTTTGGAAAAGTTGCCAGTAGACCAGGATGAAGTCGCCGTAATCCACCAACGGGGACATATGAAGTTTATATGCCTACCTCGAAATAAAATCAGTTCATCTTTTGCGATGTATAAAGAAATATGATAAAATAAGTAGGAATTATATATTCCTACTTATTTTTATATGTACTCTCTCAAACAATATAGACAGCAGTTCCTTGCTTGTGTATTTTCTTTTGCTTCTCCTGAAGGAGGAGATATCTGAAACACAGAAACTCTTGATATCAATACTCTCACTGCAGAGCAAATAAAGAAGCTTACCTCGGAGCAATTAAAGCAGACAAGTTGGTATGTAGAACTGAAAGCAGAAAAAAAGAAGAACGCAGATAGTTATATAGCAAAAAATGACTTATCTCAACTCAAATCCTACCTCATAGGTCTTAAAAATACAGAAAAACAACACAAAGAGTCGTGAGAATTCTTTGAAAATTACCAGGAAAAACAGTGGTATACTTCTCTGTGAGAAGTACAAAAAAAGAGAATTACAGAGATATTTAAGAAAATAGATATAGACCTCAAACCGTATATTAATTTCAAAGGAAACTATGGAAAAGCTCTTAACAGATTTCTTATAGATATAGATCCAAATGACGCTGAAGATGTTCAATTTGCTGAAAAACTGGAGATGGAGGTTCGTTCCCTTGAAGCAAAAAAGAAGGAGCTAGGAATCCTTCTTACAGAAGCAAGACATATAGAATCACCAGAACAAAAGGATAAAAGATATACGACTGTTGAACAGACGTTTGAGACTCTTAGTGCGAAAGATAGTTCTCTGAATGAGTCACAAAAAGCAGTTATTGAATGAAAACAGTTTGATGGGCTGACAGCTGGAGACTTCTATGCTCTAAAAAAAGAAAAATACGAACTCTCAAAACTCCTGCTTGTAGATAGTAAAGGAGAAGGAGTGAGTGATAGTGATTTCAAAAATACATCAGCTGTAGGAAAAGTATTGAGAGTAAATTTTGGAAAAAATAAAGCACTCGACAAGATAGTTGGAGCAGGAGATATACTTCCTATGAAACATGTAGAGAAGGTAAAAATCAATGGAATTGAAGGAACGAGGAAATGATCTCCAAGACCAGGATTTTACACTCCAGAAGGGAGGTATTTAGCTATCCATGATGGTTACAAGATAGAAGTTACATCCGTGCAAACGATGGATGATACAGAGTGGAAAGAATTTCAAACACATATAGAAAAGAGGTACAGTGAGATTCGTGGAAACGAAATAAAGTCTTACATCAGTAATAATCTCAAAAAAGCTACAAAAACAACTAACGGAGAAAGTCTCAAAATTCCTTATATGTCAGACTCTGATAGAACTCTTGTTCAGACAGAACTTTTAGACGGATTACCAGAAATGTATAAGAAGCTTGTGACTTACAATACAGAAACAGGAATTATTGAAACAACGGAATGAGTGACCTTTTGAGAAATACAAGAAGTTATAAATGGTTATCCATCAGTTAGATCAAAGATATCGAAATATATCCAAAAAGAAAAACTTGGTAGGAGTAAGACTCTTTCGTTAAAAAATATCTCTCAATTTATACCACCCAATATATCTGATTCTTCTAGAAGAGAGCTATTTATTATAGAGGCTATCAAGAGCTATATTCCCAAGAAATATCAAGAAGAGGTTCTTGTTACAAAAGGAAAAGAAGGCTCTATAGATATAGACCTTTCTAGTCTTCCTTCAGAGTATACCATTAACTCTCTTTTTGCAGGTGGATATGAGTACAAAGGTACAGCAAATACTCACCT
>JAMOOA010000119.1 GCA_027066255.1 Candidatus Altimarinota bacterium
TTTCCTTCTAATAAAAATATATTTTCGAAAAAATCTCCAGTACATATAACCAAACAAACTCTTTCTCGAAAATAACTGTATTTCTATACCTCCCCATTTTCTCTTATACTTTGCAAGAGAAGAAAATTCTCTTGCAAAGTCATAATCTACTCCATTGAAATTTAGGTATTCAAATCATAAACTTTTCATATAGAGTAATCCTTCCCAGTACAAAAGTGTATTAGGTGCAAATTTTGTAAAATTACTATCAGACGCTATAGTTTCAAGAGCGCAGACTTTCGTTTTTCAAAGTTTGTCAATTCCTGAAAAAAGTTGGTATGATATATATGAAACAACTCTACCATCTACTTTTGCGACAATTATCTTGTTTTCTTCATCTACTTTTAGCCTATAACCTCTTTCAACTAAAAGGTGTTTTTCTTTCATCATGATAAGATATAGTTGATATGATTCTTCTATATCCTTCTCTGTTGGGTTGAGGACAACCTCTACTCCTTTCTTCTCTCACTTCCTCACATCTGTTCTGAGTCCTCAGATTTGTTCCCAGAGTTCCTGCTCAGTCTTCTTCAGATTTATAAGCATCGTTGTGTAATATATACCAAACATTACTTTTTTTGTAATACGATAAAAATATATGGAGAAAACAGAGTATACCTTGTAATATACAGATAGAGTGTATACAGAAAATTTAGAATCTTAAATCGAGAATCGAAAAAAGACTCTTTTTGGTTCCTATAATATATTCATTGTACGATTATTTCTTTGAATCCTTGTTTTTTGAATATTTTTAAAACTCTTTTATAGTTAAGAGTCCAAAATGAAAGTCACTGGGTTCTGCTTGTTTTATATCCGTGTGATATAAAAGGATTCCACTTATTTCTTACATCAAATACTACATATCATCATTTTCATACGGTACGAATCATTGTCTCAAAAGTGCTATAGATGATAGATGTATCTGGGAGGTTATGAAGAGAGTTGAGGCATAATACTATATCGTAGTTTTTTGATCCTACATCTCTTTCTTTTGTGATATCTCATACCCAGAAATTTCATCTAGGAATAATTTTCTTTGCTTGCTGAACCATAGAGACATTGTAATCCATTCATGAAAGTGAGAGTTCTTTATTTTGTTTTTGTATTTCCTGGAGAACCTTTCCATTTCCACAAGCAAGTTCTAGGAGAGATCATTTCTTTCACTCTAAAAAAATTGCAAGTTTTTGTCTTTGCTTTTGTTCCAGGTCATCAGCGTTTCCATAATTGGAGGATATCCCTGACCACATATCCTGCATATTCTCTTCTACTTCTTTCATACAGTATATGTTTTATTAATAATTGGTTTCCAAGAAAGCTCTTTTTCCGAGAAAGTGTATCACTTCTTTCCCCTATTTTTTGTCTTTTTTTTATCTGAAAGAAGTAAACAAAGAGACTCTGCTAATTCTTTCGGTTTTCTAGGAGGTACTATATCTCAGGATATCCCCTCTTCTACAACACTCGCTAACTCCCCTACATTCGTTACAATAACTGGTTTGCCAAAACAATAAGCAACAGGTATCACTCCACTTCCTGTAGCATCATGATATGGGAGAACTACAAACTCTGAGATTTCAAAGAATTTATATGCATCCTCTGCTTCTATGTTGTAGTTATAAGTTTTGATATTGTCTTTGTACTTTTTAAGCAGCTCTTTATATGGTCAAAGATCTCCTGGTCATGCGATTATGAGTCGAAAATCTGGGAATGTCTTTTTTACGTACTTGAGAGATTCTAGAAGAGTATCGAGTCATTTGTAATCAAGAATCCTTCCAAAAAACAAAAATGTGTCTTTTTGAACTTTGAGTCATCTCGCATATTTATTGAAAAATGTATAAGAACCATGAGGAATAGAGATAATTTTCTTTTTCTTGATCTTGTACTTCTCTATCACTCCTTTTTTTGTTTTCTCTCCATGTACTATGAGTGTATCTGAGGTCTTCCTCAGAACAGCATTGGTATACCCTGCTATCCTCCCTACAAGACTCTTT
>JAMOOA010000120.1 GCA_027066255.1 Candidatus Altimarinota bacterium
CAACTGATTGAAGTGATTTTTTAAGTTGTATCATATCCTTGGTACCAGCTCTATTGAGAGAGATTCTGTTGAGGATAGCATCCATATCTGAGACATACTTAAGCTTTTCTTGAATCTGATCAAGAAGCCTCTTATCATTTACAAAGGCTCCTATGTACTTTTGTCTCCTCTCTATTTCTTTTTTATTTTGAAGTGGATGAAGTATCTGTTCTCTGAGGTATCTTTTTCCCATCGATGTTTTGGTTTTATCAAGAACTCCAAAGAGTGTTCCTATTTTTTGAGAATTTGTTGAAAAATTATATACCAAATCCAAACTACGAATCGTTGATTCATCAAGCCCCATGTATCCTGAAAAGGATTCATAAGAGAGCCCTGATATGAAAGGAAGTTTTGTTTTTTGATGAGATTCTAAGTATTCCAGAAGTTGAGCTGCTGCATCTTGACACTGAATTTTTCCTGAAATTCAAAAACTATCAAGACTTTGGATTCAAAAGAAAGAGAGTAGCTTTTTCTCTGCAAACTCACGGGTCTCAAAATAGTATATGTTGAGTGAATATTTTTTCTCAAGAACTTCTTTGAGTTCCTGGTCATTGAAGAGTTTTTTCTCGAGCACTACTTCTGAAGGGCTAAGTTTATATATCTGTTCACAAAGAAGTTGGAAGTCTCCAAACTCACTACAAAAGAAACTGTTATTAGATATATTCAGGACAGCTAACCCATAGGTACCTCACTCCATAGAAATCGAAAGAAGGATAGGAGTATCATTGGAACGGTCATATGCTTCTGATTCAAGAGCAAGGGTTGAAGGGGTTACTACTCGTACTACTTCCCTCTTCACAATTCCTTTGAGTTGTGGATCAGAAACTTGTTCTGCTATAGCTACTTTATATCCAGCATGAATGAGGCTCGAGAGATATTTCTCTTTTGCATGATACGGAATTCCCGCAAGTGCTATAGGGTTTTCAGCATTTTTATTTCTGGAGGTCAGAGCTATACCAAGTATAGAGTGAGCTATCTGAGCATCATCCTCAAACATTTCATAAAAATCCCCCATACGAAAAAATAGTATCGCATCCTGATACTCTTTTTTCATGTCATAATACTGCTGCATTGCAGGAGTTACATTCATAGGTATTTTTTGAGATATACTATATTTTTCTTTCTAAAATTTCTTTTTTCAAGTTTTGATGTATCAATGTATCGAGAGATATTGAGAAGCACAGCAAGACCAAGAGTCAAAGACAGGAGGCTTGATCAACCATAGCTTACAAAGGGAAGGGTTATTCCTGTCAGAGGAACGATGTTTAGGTTTACCCCGATATTGATACAGGCCTGTAGAGCTATCCATGAAGATACTCCTACAGCTACGTATTTCGCAAAAAGATCCTTCACGTGTTTTGCTATATAGAGCCCTCTATAAAGTATATGCATATAGAGTCCTAAGAGTATAGAAGCTCACAAGAAACCTAGTTCTTCTACTACTACTGAAAATATAAAATCTCCTTGAACTTCGGGAAGGTATCCAAATTTTTGAATAGATTTTCCAAATCAAAGTCATGAAAATCATCAGCTTCCTATAGCAATAAGTGCTTGTTCTGTTTGGTAATTAATAGTTTTGTTTTGTATAGCCTCTTCGCTATCATCCAAAAAAGTATCAATTCTCTGAGTGATATATCCAAAGGTGTTTTTATTTTTTCCTGTTTCTTTATCGTAATCACCGATAGAGTAGACTGTTACTACCATCATGATTCCCATAAATATCAAAAGTAGCAGGTGTCGTACATTTGCTCCAGCTATAAAGAACATCATAAAAGAAACCGGTACTATCACCATAATCGTCCCGAAATCAGGCTGAGCTCATACAAGTAGAACAATCACTCACAAGAGGAAGGCAAATGGTAAAAATCCTTCTGAAAAGCTATCAAGGTAAGATTTATAGCGTTTAAAAAAGTATGCCAGATAAATAATAACCGAAAACTTCAAAAATTCTGTTGGCTGTATAGTAAACGGAACT
>JAMOOA010000121.1 GCA_027066255.1 Candidatus Altimarinota bacterium
TTTTATGGCAAGGACGGCTGGAATTGAACCAACGCCTTCTGCCTTCGGAGGGCAGACACTCTTCGAATTAAGCTACGTCCTTATGTAGAAGAAAGTATAGAGAAAAAAGAAAAAAGTAAAGAATTTTACCCCCTACTATTGAGTGCTCCCATATAGGCAAGTCAGATGGCATCAGCAGCATCGTCTGGTTTTGGAATATTATCAAGCCTAAATATCATCTTGATAGCATTTTGGAGCTGTTTCTTGTTTGCTTGTCCATTGCTGGTAATGGCTTTCTTCACTTGCAGGGGAGTGTACTCAAGAAGTTTTGCTCCACTCTTTTCTATCTCATAGAGTATTACTCATCTGGCATGGGCTACGGCTATTCCTGTTTTTACATTAGTTGTGAAA
The DNA here is from genome assembly GCA_027066255.1 of Candidatus Altimarinota bacterium. Lineage (GTDB taxonomy): Bacteria > Patescibacteriota > Gracilibacteria > BD1-5 > UBA6164 > CALDZK01. The sequence goes on from JAMOOA010000121.1 coordinate 391, forward strand.
AAGAGTTTCTCTACAGAAACGATCTCGGGTTCGTATTTCTTTATAAGAGCCTTCATATCATGACCTATTTCTAGAAGCTTCTTTTCCAGTTCTAGCTTCGGAGTAGTTTCTATAACTCCAAAGTCGAGGATAGTGTAGGTGTTTCCTATTTTTTCTACAATACCATATCAAACACTGGTTGTTCATGGATCTATTCCAAGTATTATCATAGGATTCTATTATTTGACAATATATAAAATATATGTTTTAATTGTTATATGAAGGAAACTTCATACGTGTGTACTTATATTATTTCTTGAACTTTTTTATTTATGAAATACTAAACTATTATGAAAAAAAGTAAAGCGAAAAGAATAGTGGTAAAAAGCAGCTTGCTTGATGCAATTGCTGATTCTAACCTCCTATGAGACTTTGAAAAGATTAGCTACCTGAATTATGTGGGATACCTCACACCTCAGGAACAATCTGAATTTGAAGTCCTCGTTTAAGAAAGATATACATTAAAAAACTCTTCTGTTTGGGAGAGTTTTTTAATGTATATCTTTTAATCTCAGGATGGTTTCTGAATATTTGGATCAACGTCTATAGGTAAATCCTTTCCAATCTTTTGTCATGTTACAGTATTCCTACAATAGTAACTTATGTATCATTTCCCATCGATGTTTTTCATCCCAGCATTTTCGCATATTATACCGAGACCTGCAAATTCAGTATCTTGACTATTTAAAAGTTCTTTATCTTTTTTAGATAAAGAATTTTTTAAATCCTCTCAACATTTTTCAGTAATATGTGCATCTAAAGTTCCAGTTATCTTTCTCAGAGATATAGCATCAAACTCTAGGTCTTTCTTACTGATGGTATAATGGCCAATATTTGCCATACGTTTCCCCATACAGAAAAAAATTTTTTTATTAATACCTTCTAAAAGAGTCTCCACATCTCATGCGGATGCTGCTGTTGCAGGTAACATAGAGAGTCATGTTGCAAGAGCAAGGGCTTTGATATTCATGGTATACTGTAAAAAATACAATAGATAAAATATAATTATGATTACTTTAATGTCAACTAATATTGATTATATTGTCCCTATTTTGTAGAAAATAGTTATTTCCAATTAAAATACTTTTCCAATCCTAATCTCTCATCATCGAACTGAAAGAGTTTTCCTTGTTTGTTGAGCTTTTTGAGGACTCCGTTGACTATCTTTTCACTAACATTGGTTCCGTAGATATTTGGCTTCATCATGTCTTTATTTCAAATAGCTCCTTTGACGATATCTGCGATGAGACTGGAATTAATAGGTGGGGCAATGATGTTGGCTCATTCTAGGATAGTTTCTGTTCTGTCTGATCCAAACCTGACAGTAACGCAAGGAGTTTCTACGATATTTGCCTCCTCTTGCATACTCCCAGAGTCCGTAACAACAGCACCAGCTTGAGATATCATATCGATAACTTCGTGATGATGAGCGAGAGCTGGACCGTAGGCAAAGTTTTTTTTGTATTTTTCTTGTAACTGGGTGATGTCATCTCTGAGTCCGTATTTATCTATTGCAAACTCACTCGCATAGAGTCCTAGGAAACAGACATATACTCCATCTTCTATGAGT
>JAMOOA010000122.1 GCA_027066255.1 Candidatus Altimarinota bacterium
GGATACAAAATCGACAAAGATTACCCTCATACTTTCTTATCTCGAAGAGAGAGTATCTCTAGGGTTCCCAAAAAGAGATACACATATACTCGAAAGATTCCAGAGAATAGAATCACAAAAATACTCAGCAAAGTCAAAAACTAGAGTAAATACCATAAAGAAGAAGAAGTATGAGAGGATACATATTAAGAATAAGAAATAAGAGTGATGAAATATATAGACTTTTACAATAACTATAAAGATCAGATATTTTCCTACTTTTTCTACAATCTCAATCAGGATAGATACCTTGCAGAAGACCTCACAAGTGATACATTCCTCAAAGGATTTGAAAAATTTGAAGGCTATGACAAGAATCGCAAGTTCTCTACTTGGATATTTACGATAGCAAGAAATACTCTCTATGATTATTATCGAAAGAAGAAAATAGACATTTCTATAGATGAAGAGATGGAGATGAGTTTCACTGAATTTATAAGGTATGAAGAGGATTTCGAGAAAAAGATAGATACCAGTATCCATATAGAACAGGTGTATCTGGCTCTTGAGAATATACCGGAAGGACAGAGAGATATGATCGTTATGAAATATATCCAAGAGCTTTCTACTAAAGAAATATCTAATATGACTGGAAAGACCGAGGCAAATATACGAAAAACACTGAGTCGATGACTTCTAGCTCTTCAGAGGATTCCTACTTTTACTTCTTAAATACAATACATTATGAAAAATTTTAAACTCAAACCAGTACAACTTTCAAAGAGTGCAGATATGAAAATCAAAACAAAACTCTTTATGCTTCAGATCAAGAAGAATTTTGAATGACTCAAACTTCTTCGTGTTGCTCCTGTAGTCTTTGTATTTGCATTTATGGTTATAGGAGTATATCAGATACTTGATAGAGATGAAGAACTATGAAATCAAGATATACTGGTTCAGACGGAACAGGTACAGAAGACACAAAAACCTTCTCGTTTGCTTTCAGAGCTTCGTGAAATACGTACAGAAAAATATAGAGCTATTGCAAGAAAAAGACTCTATACACAAAAAGCAGAACGTTATAAACAGTATGCATATGTGAGAGTTGCATGATTGAGAGGAAAATAGGCTGTTAAGAATAGATTTTTAGAAATTTTCATGTTATACTACTCTAGCCTACTCATGAATAACAATGAGAGGCTAACAGGGAGGTCAACGCAAAGTAGAATACTAGAAACTTAAGTTTTGCGTATTCTAGGAAATATTTGCTGTTGTCCTCCCCCATAAAGAAGAGGTCTTTGAGGCCTCTTGTCTTATGTTACTAAAAAAACCACTGAATACTTCAGTGGTTTTTTTGATATGTATATATTGATGAGATTATTTTTCCTCGTCTGGATTCATATTTATTTTGATTCCAGGTCCCATAGCGTTACAAACAGTAACGTTTTCTATGTATTTTCCTTTCGATCCAGATGGTTTAACATCTTGAATTGTTTGAAGGAATGATTCGAGGTTCTCTTTGAGTTTTTCTTTTCCGAAAGAAAGTTTTCCAAAGATAGAATGGATATTTCCATGTTTATCTGTTTTGAATTCAAATTTTCCTCCAGCAATTTCTCCTATAACAGCTACGAGGTCTTCTCCTACGGTTCCTGTTTTAGGATTTGGCATGAGTCCTTTTGGACCAAGTACTCTCGCTATCTTTCCAAGATGTCTCATCATAGAAGGAGTAGCAACACAGATATCAAAATCAAGTGATTGGTTTCCATTCTCTATTTCGCTTACGAGATCCTCACCACCAGCGACAGTTGCTCCAGCTTTCTTGAGATCAGCTGCAGAAGTAGAATCACTAAATGCACAGATATTTGGGACTTTCCCAGTTCCATGAGGAAGTGTCGCGGTTGTTCTGATCATCTGATCCACATGTTTTGGGTCAAGATTCAGAGTAAAGTGAACTTCAACTGTTGGGTCAAATTTCACCGTATTTGTTTGTTCGAGAAGCTCTACTGCTTCATCAACTGAGTAGCTCATTCCTTCTTTGAGGAATTCACAAGCTTTTACATATTTCTTACCAGCCATGATGTATAATATAAAAAAATAAAAGGTAGTATCGTTGCTATATTGTATGAATATACAACTTCCTTTAAATAAGGCTTATGGATTATACAGAAAAACTCATAATTGCAAGTTGTTTTTCCTGAAAAAAGTCTTATATTTTTTATATGTTGTATACCATAGAAACATAGGTATACAACATATAAAACCTTAACGTTAAACTATGTATAAAAGAACAGACGTAAAAGTATGATTCGCATGTAATAATTATTGTACTTTTTGTGTTCAAGGAGACAAGAGATTCAAATTTCAACCAAGAAAGCTTGAAGAAATAAGAAATATACTTGATACAGAGTATAATGATGGATGTAAATATGTTGTTTTTACTGGATGAGAGCCAACGGTTCACCCTAATCTGGTAGAAGCAGTAGCGTATGCAAAGCAAATAGGGTTTAAACAAATCCAGATTCAATCAAATGGAACAACTTTTCATGATGTAGATTATACGAAATCCCTTATAGCAGCTGGAGTAACAGAATTTAGCCCTTCTATTCATTGATTTCATGCTGAAACACATGATACACAAGTTCAGACTCCATGAGCTTGGAAGAAGGTGATCAAGGGGCTTATTGTCCTCAAGCAGTTGAATCAGATAATTATCATTAATTCTGTTATTACTAAAGATAATTATAGAGAAGCCCCAGAGTTAGCTGCACTATTACTGAAAATAGGAGTTAATCAATTTCAATTTGCCTTTGTTCACATCCTTTGAAGTGCAGCTAAAAACAAAGAAACAGTTGTTCCGAGGAAGTCAGATGTTATTCCGTATATTCATAAAGCTTTGGATCTTGCAAAGAAGCATGGAGTACCTGCTTATACGGAGGCTATTCCTTACTGTCTTATGCAAGGCTATGAATGGGCGATTGCAGAAAATATTATGCCAGAGACTTCTGTTATAGATGCAGAATACAAGATAGATAGCTATGCAGATTACAGGTGGTCTGAATGAAAAGCAAAAAGAAAGGATTGTAAAAAATGTAGCAAAAATGATGTGTGCGAAGGTCCTTGGAAAGAATACCCAGAAATTTATGGTTGGGATGAGTTTACTCCAGTATAAAATAGTGTATTATTTTTATAAAATATAAGTCATGAAATATAAAAAAACAGGAAGTTGTCTTTGTGGAAAATGTAAGTTTTCTTTTGATACTGAGAATCTGGAAATAGGAGCTTGTCATTGTTCTATGTGTCGTAAGTGGACAGGAGGACTATCTATGGCAATGCATATAAATAGTCCTGTAATTTTTGAGGATGAATCCTTCGTGAAGTGGTATAGTTCATCTGAGTGGGGAATGAGGGGGTTTTGTTCAGAATGTGGATCAAATCTTGCTTGGAGTATGAAAGACAAATCCATGATGTGTCCTTCTGTATGAAGCTTAGATGATGATTCTGATATACAATTTAGTACTGAGGTATTTATTGATGAAAAACCAAAATACTATAGTTTTGCAAATGATACAAAAAAAATGACAGGAGCAGAAGTGTTTGCAGAATTTTCAGGAGAATAGTTATTTCTCTTTCTCCACTGGATCATAACCTCCTTTGCTCCAAGGCATACACCTGAGAACTCTTCCGATTCACATAAGTGAGCCCTTTGTGACTCATTTTTTTTGTATGGCTTCTTTGGTGTAGTCACTACAACTGGGGATATGTTTACAGTAGGGAGGATTGTTCATAGATTTTGCCCAGATACTGTGATCGGGAGAAAGGTAGCGCTGATAGAGCTCAATGAGTTTGATGAGTAAAGATTTCATGATTTTTTTGTAAAAAGATATTATATCCTCGAAGGATTCTGAATCACACCCCAGGGTGTCTTTCTCTTCTGCTTTGCAGAATTCACCTTGAAGTTCAGAATGACGTAGTATAGGTTTAAAATAACACAGTACAAGTTTGAGATGACAATAGACTTTTTTTCTATAAACTATAAACTTATAAAACTATAAACTAAGAACTATTTTTATGATTGCTTATATTTCAGGGAAAGTACTGGATATCTCAGAAACACAAGTATTGATGATGCTTCATAGTGGAATAGGCTATGAAGTATCTATTAATGAACTGACTTACAGCAAGATAGTGACACAAGAAGATGTGGATCTGTTTGTGTATCATCATATCTCAGAAGCAACTCAAGCCTTGTATTGATTTGTAGAGAAAGAGGAAAAACAAGTATTTCTAGAGCTTATCAAGATATCTGGCATAGGAGGGAAGGTAGCTCTTTCTATTCTTTCTCTTGGTATTGATTACCTCGTACAATCAGTACAAAATGATGACAAGGCTGCTGTTCAGCAGATAAAATGAATCGGGAAAAAGATGGCTGAGAAGATTATCCTGGAACTCAAAGACAAGGATTTCATAACAGCAAAGGTATATACCTCTACTGGAAGTGCTACTCAAACACAACTTCCAGCGTCTCTCATGGAAAATATCAAATCAACCCTGACAAATATGGGGTATAGGCCAAGGGATATAGAAAGAATTCTCGCTCAAATACCATCAGAAGTAGATACCACAGAAAAGATACTGTCACATGTTATAAAGGAACTCAGTTAATTATGAAACCAACACTTGGAGTATTTTGATTTGGGCAATTTATGGAGTTTTTTACTCCATATCTTGAGCCGTTTTTTGAAATCAAGGTCTATGATAGAAGTTGAGGATGAGAGAAGATCCTGAAAACTTGAGCGAAGCCAGTTTCTTTTGAAGAAGCAGCTTCTTGCAGCTTTGTACTTTTGGGTTATCCAGCCTCATATATAGAAGACCTTGTAAAGAAAATAGCTCCGTACATCAAAAAAGAAGTAGTTGTTTTTGATATATGTTCTGTCAAAACACCAGCTGTAGAAGCGATGATAAAATACCTACCAAAGCACTGTCATATCATAGGAACACATCCTGTATTTTGACCACAAAGTGGAAAAAATGGAATTAAGTGACTCAAGATGACTTTTACAGACATTACCTCAGATAGAGGGGTATTTGAAGAATTTAAAAATATATTTTCAGAAAAATTGAAGCTAGAAGTTTTTGAAATGACAATACAACAGCATGATAAAGAAATGGCTTACATACAGGGAATTACTCATTTTATTGGGAGAACTCTGAAGCAAATGGCTATCCCTGACGCAGTACTGGCTACAACATCATATTCTCACCTGAGAGAAACAAGTGAGCTTGTTGGTTATGATTCAGATGATCTCTTCCTTTCTATACAACTCGATAACCCATATGTGAAAGAAGCGCGCGAAGCACTTTTGACAGAAATTGTGTCTCTTGATGACTGGGTGCAAGAAAATACAAAAAAATAAAGACTATGAATATATCTATCCTTGCATCTATCTGATGTCAAAACCTGTGAGATGAGCTCATACTCAAAAATGAAGTACAGCTTCTTCGTGAAAGATATGGAGAAAATACGAAGTTTCGTGTGTTTAGTTATGATGTTTTGAATCCTTTTCTTAAAGATGGAAATATCGAGTATAGAGAATACTTTCCTGTAGGGAGTAAGAACCCTAAAAATACTCTTCGTAATATCAAAAACTTTTCTTCTTTTATTGGTACTATTTTTTGGTCGAATTTAGTAGTTGTCTGAGGAGGAGGAATTTTCTATGAAAAAGAAATACAATTAACTCGTAGCCCCTTGGATTTATGGGTGTTTCGTATGAAATGGATACGTTTTTTTCGAAAAAAAGTACTCTTCTTTGCTGTGGGGATAGATGTATCGTCTGAAATTGGACTTAAAAAAATACAAAAAATATTCTTAGGAAAGAAGATGGAAGTGACAGTGAGAGACAGAGAAAGTAGTTGTGTTCTTCAGGAAGTAGGGATCAAAAGTGAGATAGTCCAAGATCCTGTTTTTCATGACAATCCAACAAGTCTCAAAAAAGGAAAAATACTCGGAGCTTTTGCTTCGGGAGATTTCAACCTCAAAGACATAGAAAAATATAGTTTCATCTGAAAAAAAGTGTGAATTGCTCTGAGGAAGTGATATATAGGGAAAAGCAAAAATGAGAAGCTTGAGTTTCTTATGATAGAAGAGCTTTTAAAGATGATAGAGAGAAAATGAGGAAATATAGTTTTACTCCCTCATAGCTTTCACAGTTCTGATATCAAAGCAAATGACTATTTCTTTCTCAAACAGTTTGAAACTTCCACAAGAGTTCTCGAAAACACTCTCGCAGACGTGTATGATGTTTATACAAATAAAGAGATAGATTTATGTATCGCGATGAGGCTACACTCTATTATACTCTCACATGTATATGGAGTAGACACAATTGCTTTGAGTTATAGTCAAAAAACAGATGAAACTATAAAAAAACTCCTGAGATAACCTCAGGAGTTTTTTAAATGTTTTTTTAGAAATACTTGATTATCCACATTCAGGATTTGCAGCAGGATTCCCATTTATAACTACTTTGTCTGTAGCAGCACCAGCAGCTCCGGCTGTTGTACATGAACCAGATTGAATAGTAATAGCAGCGCTAACAGAAGTATCAATCACTCCAAGCTGTGTTCCTAATTCTATTCTATTATCATCTACCTGTGCTCCAGAGTCTTCCCCTGTTCCTTTCCCAGTTCTATTTGAAGCATTTTCAAATGCTGTGGAAACCTCAAAGGCTCCATCTGTTATACCGTTAGCATCATCTCCTGATCTATAAGCATAAGCACATATAGCAGTTGTTCCTGAAGCAGCATTACATGTTTGCCCATGTTTGTTGTCTTTTGGCATTCTTGGGAGATATTCTTGAAGGTTCGCTATAACTTCTGTTCCATCAGGATACGTAGTATCATCTTGATAAGCCTGCTCTACTGCTCCTCTGAGAGCATTTATATCCTTGATTCTGGTAGTATCTCTTGCTTTTTGTATTTGACTCGTGTATACGGTCACAGCTCCTGTTGCCAGAATACCAATAATCGTGATTACTACGAGTAGTTCTATGAGGGTGAATCCCCTTTTTAAACTTTTTTGTAACATAATGATAGTGTTATGAATAAAATATAACGAACATATTATATTTTTTTTTTATATCCCTCAAAGAAATAGACGAGTATTTGGGTTGATAAAAGTATTTTTCCTGTCATTACTATATTTCATCACATATCTCTTATTCGTCAAAAAATACCTATGAAAATTTGAAATATCTGTAAAAAACTATATAATCCACCCCGTTTTATTATCTAGTTATTATTTATGAAAATCGAGAAAAAGAATCTTCCGAAATCTATAGTAGAATATATTATAGAAGCAGACGCAAAAGAAGTCGCAAAACAGAGAAAGAGAGTCTTTGAATATTTGAGAAAAAATGGAGACATTAAGGGATTTAGAAAAGGAGCAAATGTTCCTGATGACGTTCTTGAGAAAAACTATGGACCAGATCATATTAACCAGATGACCGTAGAATATACGATAGACGTTCTCTATAAAGAGACACTCAAGAAAGAAAAACTTGTTCCCGTTGCTCAGGCAGAGATAAAAGAAATCATTTCTCAAGAACCACTCAAAATTAGGATGCATGTAGAAGTACTTCCAGAGATCACTATCAAACCAGCATACAAGAAAATCAAACTCACAAAGAAAAAAGTATCAGTTTCAGCAAGTGAGGTACAAGCAGCTCTTGATGATATTCAGACTCGTTTTACACACTTTCATGAAGTAGAAGACAAAAAGAAAAAGGCAGCTATGGGAGATAAACTGACTATTGATACTGATGGTCATGATAGTAAGTGAAACATCATGGAATCAACTTCTATGAGGGATTATCCTCTCGTTCTTGGTTCAAATATCCTCGTTCCAGGTTTTGAAGAAGGAATGGTCGGAATGAAACTCGGAGAAGAAAAAGAAATAGATGTTGTTTTTCCAAAAGACTATCACAACGCAGAATTTGCAGGGAAGAAAACGAAATTCAATGTAACAGTAAAGAAATTTGAACATGCTCATAAACCTGAGTTTACTGAGGAATTTATCAAACAACTCAGAGGGAAAGATCTTGATCTCAAAGGATTTAAAGAACTTATCAAGTCTGAGCTCATGGAAACAAAGACTATGAATGCTCAGATGGAAGAAGAAGGACAACTCATCGACGAGCTTCTTAAAATTTCTACTCTTGATATAGGAGATGGATTACTCGCAAATCAAATAGAAAAAGTATATACAGAAATCAAGGAGAACGTAAGCAAGGATGGAGTAAAAATGGAGCATTATCTTGAGTCACTCAAAATGACAGAAGAGCAATATAAAGAAAAGAATGTGACTCCAAGTGCTCTCAAGAGGCTTCAAGGAGAACTACTTCTTCATAAAGTCTATGAAATGGAAAAACTCGAAGTAACGGAGGCTGAGATGAAAAAAGAAATAGAGAAAGCGACTGCTCGTTTTGAGTCTCCAGATGTTTTAGAGAAACTCAAAGAGCTGTACTTACCTGGAAACAAGTATTACGAAGAACTCAAGATGAGGGTAGGGTATAGAAAACTGATAGATAGTTTTTTTGAATAAATTTCAGAAAGGACATACATATCACTTATTAACTATTGTTTAGAATGTGCAGTAAACCTGATATCTTTTCTCATCAAGAGGGTACCCTTACAGAAAAGCAATTCTGAGAATTTCTTAGCGAGAATTCTTTTAAGATTCAATCACTACTTGCAGGTACTCTTGCTCTTTTCCCTTGAATACCTTTATATTTAGTACTTCAACAACCTTCACCTGTTGCAGCAAATATTGTTTTAGTAGTCTCAACCGTTTCAACAATAACCTCGACATGATATATGTGTATGAAATCATAGTTATTTTATTATCATCATAATCCCATCATCTTCGTCAGTGGGGAGTATGTTGTAGGTGAGTTTTTGTTCATCTACATATATGTAGAGGTCTTCCATTTTGTGTCGAAACTTGATGACGTCGTCGATGACGATGATTCAGCCATCTTCAACTTTATCCCAGACGAGTTGGAGAAAGTCCTTGCTGCGCTTCTTGAGTCCATCGATGAACACAAAGTCGTAGGTTTCTTGGAGGTGAGGGACGATATCTCGAGCATCTCAGAAATAGGATTCTATGATGTCACTTACTTCTGCTTTCTTGAAATTGTCTTGAGCCTCCTCGTATGCGAGTTGAGAAAACTCTATACTAGTGATATTTCATCATGTCTTCTCTAATTCACAAGCAAAGTGGATAGTGGAGTACCCGTTAGCACTTCCTATCTCTAGGAGTTTTTTTACCTTCTTCTTCCTGAGGATTCCTCTGAGAAAGCAAGCGTTCTGCAGGCTAATATTGGGGATGTTATTTTTTATTCCATGAACTTTGAGTTCGTTGAGGAATTGCACTCTATCTATCATTATTTTCTGTTTTAGATATTTTATCTATCGTATAATAATATTCTTTTTTGTAAAAAAGAATAAAAAGTTTGGCTTTTGTCCTGAGTGTCTATATAATAATCGTGTTTTTATAT
>JAMOOA010000123.1 GCA_027066255.1 Candidatus Altimarinota bacterium
GTGTCTATACATGTTTTTGCTCTCTTTAGAATCTCAAGTTTCTTCCCTCCCATTAATGTTATGAGGTCATATTCTTGCTGAGTTACAGATCCTCCTCGTCCAATTATTGCATCAACTTCTTTCTGAGTTACGGCATATACTGTGGATCCTTGAGAAAGCAATATCCCTATCAATGCAATAGAAGCAACAAGAGCTTTTCATTTCTCTTTTTTCGAAGCGTTTCACTCCTCTTTCTCTTTTATATCGTCTTTGTTTTCTTTTTTACTCTCTTCTTTCTTTCCTCCATCTGAAAATACATATATCACGACTATAAATACTAATAAAAGTAGAAGAGAAAGTATTTTCTGAAGATTATACGTGTATACGATAATGTCGTCTACTTCCCCATCATCATCTATATCGACCGTTTTTAAATCTACAAATCCATCTATATCCAAATCGTATTTGATAGTGTCGTATCCAGCTTCTCCATATTCGTTATACATTCAGATATTGTTTCTCAGTCATCCGTACTGATTATACAGGAGTTCATTTTGAGTTCCAATACTTACCCCTTCTCACATGTATTTTGAACCACTATCGAGAAACTCTCACTTTCAAACAATCATCAGAAGCACTACAAATAACACAGCCACATAATTATGATGAAGTTTCCAAACTCTGGTTGATCACTTTTTGAGTTCTTTGATGATACAGAAAAGATAGAGAAAAAATACAGCAAGTATAAGGAGTGCAAAACTCAGATTCTGACTCGGAATCGTTATCTTGGATATATTGACGAGTGTTCCTATAATCAGTAAGAAGTAAAGGACGGTATATATCCTTCACTGACGATCTATTCTGAGTATAGATGACAACACAAAAAGTACTATCCATGATACCAAAAATACTGCAACACTCAGTAATATGGTCGTGATAATCGTAAAAAGCATAGTGAAGAGTTATGGCTAAGTTTGTCTCCATACTAATAATTTCACGAAAAAATACCAGCAAAGTTATTGATTGATGCTTTTTATCTATCAATTAGTGAAGGGGTATATTAAAAATATAAAAAAGTATAAAAAAATATTGACGTTTGCTTCTAAACTGTATAATGGCTCCATTGATTAAAGAATAAAAATTTAATTAATGTATTTATTTTTTTATTCCTAGATGTTATGAAAGGTGTTATAAAGGTTCTGAAAACTGGTTTTGGTTTTCTTACAGTTGAAGGTCAAGATGATGTTTTCTTCCACGCTAAAAGCTTAGATGAAGGTATTGAATTTGAAGATCTCCAAGAAGGGATGACTCTCAGCTTTGAAATAGGTGAAGGAAACAACGGTAAATCACAAGCAATCAACGTAAGTGTTGCTGAAGATGATGCTGAATAATTTTCCAGTCGCTCTATAAAAAAACAACCACAAGAATTTGTGGTTGTTTTTTTGTTTATAAAGAATCACTCGCATTTCTAAAATAAATCCTATAATCTGTACTATAAATACAAATTAGAAACTATTAATATACATTTATGTTCAAAGAAATCATCGACGAAATACTCCAAACTCATGATGATTTCTGTTATGAAGAGCTCGAAGAGATTTGCCAAGAATATTACGAAAGTATTCCCAAGAAGATAAAACAGGAGACCAAACTCAGACGTGTAAGGAAATACATGAACGGAGAGTTTGAAGTAGAAGAGAACAATCAGTATGAAACATCTCCATGAAGTGGGACTTATAAAGAGTTTTCTCTCGATACGCTTCCAAAGTATCTTTTTGAATGAAAGAGCAAGATAGCTTCAAGTCTCATAAATATCATCAATCTCTCGAAAAATATTGGAGGAACAACTCTATTTGTTGATTCAAATCTCAAAATAAATAAAACTGACAAGGTTGCCCTCATTTGAAAGAATGGAGCAGGAAAGACAACTCTTCTCAAAATTATTTTAGCAAAAGCTGGTCTCTTGAATGAGAAGGAAACAAAGTTTCT
>JAMOOA010000124.1 GCA_027066255.1 Candidatus Altimarinota bacterium
AAAAATAAGTTTTATCAATGAGATATCTAACTTCTCAGAGATTGTATGAGCCGATATTTCAGAAATATCAAAATGAATCGGTTTAGATGATCGTATCTGAAGCCGTTTTTTGCAAGCAGGTATTTGATATGGATGAAGTTGTTTTCCAAAAGACGTCCAAGCGCTTATTGAAACATGAAAAGAATACAACTATGATTTTAAAATAATTTCAGCAACAGAAGAAGTAAACAAGTTCCAGAAAACTAAAATTGTAGATACACTTCTACATCATATTGAGGATCTTTCATGAAAGACTATCGCACTCTGGGGAATCGCATTTAAACCAAAGACTGATGACATACGAGACGCTCCAAGTCTTGATATTATTGAGAAACTTTTAAAGCTCTGAGTAAAAGAGATTAAATGCTTCGATCCTGTTGCTATGAATAATCTCGAAAAAATATATGCAGGGAATCCTAAAATACAATTCTGCCATACCAGTTACGATGCTCTCAAATTTGCTGATGCTTTACTGCTCATTACCGAATGGGATGAATTTCGAATGATAGATACTCAAAAAATGAGGGATTTAATGAATGGAAATATTATTATTGATGGAAGAAATATCTGGTCAAAAGATACTATGGAGAGTTCTGGTTTTATTTATCAATGAATAGGAAAATAATATGACTACATATCTTATTACATGAACGAGTGGTTTTATAGGATCTAACCTCGCTACCAAGCTTTTAGAAAGTGGAAACACTGTTATTGGTGTTGATAATGAAAATGACTACTACGATGTATCATTGAAACACTATAGAAGAAAACTTCTAGAGAAACATGAAAGATTTTCTTTTTACCTCTGAGGATTAGAAGATAATAATTTTCTTGAGAAGGTATTTTCAGAAAATAAAATAGACAAGGTTTGTAACCTTGCAGCTCAAGCCGGAGTGAGATACTCCCTCGAAAATCCTCGTACCTATATAGAATCAAACCTTCTTGGATTTTTCAATATCATAGAACTTTCAAAAAAATACAACATAAAGAACTTTGTATATGCATCTAGCTCCTCTGTTTATGGAGCAAATGAGAAGATACCATTCTCTGAATCAGATAATGTCGATCATCCTGTCTCTATCTATGCAGCGACAAAGAAATCAAACGAACTCATCGCTCATACTTATTCTCACTTATACAAACTCCCAACTACTGGACTTAGGTTTTTTACAGTGTATGGTCCTCTCGGAAGGCCAGATATGGCACCTGATATATTCACGAGAAAGATATGTGCTTGAGAAACTATAGACGTTTACAATTTTGGGAAAATGCAGCGAGACTTTACATATATAGATGATATAGTTGCTGGGGTTATCTTAGCACTTGATACTATTTCTCACTATGAAGTATTTAACCTCTGAAACCATAATCCTGTAGAACTCGAAAGGTTTATCGAAATACTTGAAGAAAATATAGGAAAAAAAGCTATAAAAAACTACATGGAGATACAACCTGGTGACGTCCCAAGAACATTTGCCGATATAGATCATACGTATGATATACTCTGATGGAAGGCAAAGACCTCTCTAGAAGAGTGACTACAGAAGTTTGTTACAAGCTATAGAGAGTATTACAAGGTATAGGTTCAGCAAAACAATCTTTCATAAATAAAGATTGTTTTTTTATTATTTTTCTGAATAATAGAAACATCTATAAATGAGTACCTCTATGAAACTTATCATCCAAATTCCCTGCTACAACGAAGAACTCACTCTTAGTAAAGTTCTTGAAGAACTTCCTAGAAAAATAAAAGGAGTAGAAACTATAGAAACCATGATTATAGATGATGGTTCTTCAGATGATACCGTCTCTATTGCAAAGAAACACAACGTGGACTATATCGTCCTCCATAGATGAAATAAAGGACTCTGAAATGCTTTTAGGTCAGGTGTATCAAAAGCTCTCTCTGAGTGAGCTGATGTCCTTGTTAATACTGATGGAGACAATCAGTACCCCTGAAAATACATACCTGAGCTCGTAAAGCCTATTATAAAAAAAGAGGCTGATATCGTTATGGGAGATAGGCAAACTCATACCATCACACATTTTTCTCCTCTCAAGAAGTTCTTTCAATGGTTTGGAAGTATGTTGGTACGTTTCTTTTCTGGAACCACTGTTCCTGATAGTGTGAGTGGTTTTCGTTCTTATAGTCGTGAGTCACTCCTCAGACTTAATGTAACAAGTGACTTTAGTTATGCCGTTGATACTCTTGTCCAAGCAGGAAGTAAAAAAATCAAAATAGTACATATTCCTATCACTACCAACAAACCAACAAGACCTTCTCGACTATTTAAAAGTATGTGGCAACATATGCACCAGACTCTTTCGATTCTCCTGAGAGTCTACGCGATGTACCATCCTATGAAGTTGTTTTTTTCTTTTTCTATGATATTCTTTCTTATTGGATCAAGTGGAATTATTCGCTTTCTTTATTATTATCTTACTATAGATGGTGATACAGGAAAGATACAATCCCTCATACTTTCAGGAGCCTTTCTCACAATTTCTACCATATTCTTTGCATTATGAATTATCGGAGATCTCATAGCAAAAAATCGTAAGCTCATAGAGGATAATCTCTATATTAGTAAAAAAATGTACTACAATAAGAAATAAAGAGAAAAAATAAAGAAAAAGATAAAACCTATCCTCTCTCTTCTTCATTGAAAAAACTAACTATTTCTCAGCCACCCCACTTTTTACCATTATGCCAAAAATTATTTATACAATTCTGAATGGGTATTAACATCGATAAGTTCAATAATCTCTATATATCACTGCTGATTTTCTCGAAATATTATTCTATAATCACCTGTGAGATTAATACTTCTCAAACCAAAAAAATCTCATTTAAGAGGATGATTATTGAGTCTAGGATCATATTTATCCTTTATAAACATCTTTAAAACCTCACTCATTTTATTTTGAAGTTTCGGTGAAAGTTTTCGAAATGATTTTTCAAATCGTTTATGCTTTTTGAACGTAATCATAATCTATCTCATACTTGAGATAAGCGATTCGACGCTTCAAAACTCTTTTGAAATATTTGATCTATTATTTACCTCTCATGATGTTACATAGTCTCTGAGAGACACCTCTGTCTTTACTACCCTTCTATGAGAAGTAAGAGTATCTAGAGTATTTTTATCCATTTCTACAATAACTCTCTGAGGATTTTTCGTACTTGTTCCTATAATCTTGTAGTCTTTTTTTAAAAGTGTTGCAGTTATTGATACCATAGTATTCTCCTTTAAAAAAATATTTCCTAAATTATACTCTTTTTTGAAAAAATTCAACGTTTCATGCAAAAGAGAAAAGATTTTATTTTCTGAAACCTATAAGTTGATTTTCCCTATTTTTCCTATAAAATACAGTTAATAATTTGTTACATAGATATCATGAAAACAGAAAAGACGTACACGATAGAAGAAGTAAAGGAACATGGGAAAGAGTTTATAGCTGAACAAGCTGGAATTCTTAGGAAGAATCTCAAAAAAAGCGAAGGAAAAAAGGAGGAGTTTCACTATGTTTAAAGTAACTTTTACAGAAAATGCATATCAGGGGATTGATATGTACGTTTATAGGTACAGATCGTACTTCGAAAATCTCTATAAAGACACAGGTGTATGGGAAGAAAATACTATCATAGATAACTATATTATTGAATCCGAAGAAAGGTATTTTCAGATAGTTGATACTATAGCCAAGGTTCTCCAAGACGACATCATTACCTATACTCAGAACGAAACCCTCATAAAATGGAGGTCCAAAATACTTCTAGTTTTTTTTCAGGAAAAGGAAAACACCAGAATCATTACTGGTATTTCTATCAGATAAGACTTGGTATTTCTTCTTTACTTCTTACTAAAGAGAAAGTTGATTTTCGCTATCTTTCCTATAAAATACACTTAAATAGTTTATTATATACCTATTATGAAAACAGAACAAGTATACACGAGAACAGAACTTGATGCCATCATGGAAAAGCACATAGAAAAAAACGGAGAGATACTGAGACAAGAACTCCTCAAAAAAAAATCAAAAGACACAGTATATGTATAAAATACTCTTCCATACAAAAGCATCAGGATCAATAAAACTCTACACTGACCTCTATAGAAACTATTACAAAGAACTCTTTATCGATACGGAGATATGGTCTGTTGAACAAATAGTAGACGGGTATAACCAAGAGTCTAGAAAAAGATACCAAGAAATTGCTGACATCATAGAGCAAACTCTTTCAAATCCCATCATCTCTTACTCAAAAAACGAAACCCTCATAAAATGGAAGTCCAAAATACTTCTGGTTTCCTTTCAAGAAAAGGGAGACACCAGAATCATTACTGATATTTCTATTAGGTAATCCTACTATGCAAACACTCCTCCTTACATGATGAACCGGATACATAGGTTCTCACAACGCTGTTTTATTCTTAGAGCAAGGATATAACGTTATTATTATTGATAATCTTTCGAATTCTGAAGAGAACGTTATAGAAAAGGTACAAAAAATTGTAACTTTATCTCAGACTGAGAGAAGTTTAAAGTTTTACAAATGAGACCTTCGAAACACTTCAGATATAGAAATAGTCTTCTCAGAAAATACTATTGATACAGTTATCCATTTTGCTGGAGCAAAAGCTGTAGGAGAAAGTTGTGAAAAACCGTTTATGTACTATGACAATAACCTCGTCGGGACTATCAATCTTTGTAAAGTCATGGAAAGATATGATGTAAGAAATATTATATTTTCATCAAGTGCTACTGTCTATAATCCCCTAGAGACTCCTCCATTCTCTGAAGTTACTCCAACAGGAAATACCACCAACCCCTACGGAACGACTAAGCTTCTCATAGAAAATATCCTCAGGGACCTTGCAACTCACAAATGATTCAATGTTATTAATCTCAGATATTTCAACCCTGTCTGAGCTCACAAGTCTGGTCTCATAGGCGAAGATCCCAATGATATCCCTAACAACCTCCTTCCCTACATCATGAAAGTAGCAAACGGAGAGCTCAAGAAGGTTTCTGTATTTGGAGACGACTATGACACTCCTGACGGAACGGGTGTAAGAGACTACATACACGTAGTTGACCTTGCAGAAGGACATCTTGCTGCACTCAAGTATATGTCTTCGAGGTGAAAGAATATTGTCTCCTGATGCTCTGAGAAACTGTCTGAATCCCAATCCCCGATTGGTTGAGTTTTTTGAGGAATATCAGGAGACAATATTCTGGAATCAAACTCAAGCATCTATCAAGAAATAAACCTCTGAACAGGGAATGGAACTTCTGTAATGGAGATGATACAGATAACCGGAGACATAGCTAGTGCGTACTGCTCTCCTAAAAAAGCAAAAGAAATCCTCTGATGGGAAGCAAAAAAGACAGTAAAACAAGCTATTACAGACAGCTGGAACTTTATACAACACAACAAATAGATTCATGTACGGAATTATACTTGCTCTTGGGGTCGCATTCCTCAAGTCGCTCTGAGAACTTGCGGGGAAATATTCTCTCTCTCATAGTAGAAAAACTATAGATGAATATGCCCTTTCTCTTGGAATGAGGTTTTATAGTGCACTTGCAATAACTCCCATTGCTCTCTATCTCGGTATATCAGCTATATCCACCAAGACCTTTATAATCCTCATAGTTGTTTCTATTCTCAATGCTCTCACAACCGTCTATGCTCTCAAAGCTGTAAAACACGGAGATCTCTCTATGGTCTGACCCCTCTCATCACTCACTATTCCTTTTTTACTCCTCACCTCTTTTTTGATTACAGGAGAAGTTCCAAACTTCTATGGTTTCTTTGGTATTTTTCTTGTATTTATAGGTACCTATATCCTCCAAATAAAGAGCTTCAGAGATGGATGGGAAGCTCCTTTTCTTTCTATATATAAAAACAAATGAGCAAAATACATGGCCTTTACTGCAATACTCTGGAGTATATCAGCTCCTTTGGATAAGTTAGGAATTAACGAAACAGGAACGATACAATGGATGTTTCTTACAAGTATTTGTATCACTGTGGGACTTGCTTTGTATATGGTATATAGAAATAAACTTTCAGACATAAGAAGCATCTACTCTCTCAAACATACTAAGAAAATATTTGCAGTAACAGCTGCATGAGGAGCTGCAACACTCTTGCAGATGTTTGCTCTCAAATACACTCTTGTGGTATATGTTATCTCCATCAAAAGAGCGAGTGGGATGTTTAGTGTGATTCTAGGGTATTTATTTTTCAAAGAAAAAAATATACTTCAAAAACTCATAGCAGCCAGTACTATGTTTGCGTGAGTTCTCTGTATTATTGTATTTGGAAATATCTAAACTTTCTTTTTCATAAAATTGATAATATTTTCTGGAGGTCTTCCTACAACAGCTTCTGTTTCATTATAAACAATAGGTCTTTCAAGAAGTTTTGGGTATTTTTCGATTGCTCTCAAGATTTCTTCATCAGAAGACTCTCTTGTTAGTTCTGCTTCTAGAAACTCACCTTCTCCTGTCCTTGTAAACTCTATTGCTTTGGTTCAGAGTTTTTTTTGAAGAATCACAAGTTCATCAAAATTCAGAGGATTTTCGAGGTAATATCTCACTTCAACCTCCTTTCCTGAAGCCTCTATATTTTCTATCCCGAGCCTTGATTTACTGCACCTATTATTATGAAGAATCGTGTATTTCATATTATTTATACTTATATTATTTTTCTACTTCTATCCTCTCAAAGAGGTTTTGTCATTTTTCTTTTATGACAAAGATCTCTTGTTTTTCCTGGAGTTCTCTCAGTTCTCCTGCCTCAAGTTTTTCTTTATATCAATTGAGTCCCAGTTTCTCAAACATCTCACTCATCTTCTCTGGAAAAAATGAATATAAGTGTAATCAAACCTGCCTCAATCATTCTGCAAGAGTATATAAAACCTTCTGAGCTTCTTGCTCGTCTGTCTTTATTAACTTCCAAGGTTCTGTAGTATCTGCATATTTATTCAGCACATCAAGTTGCTCAAAAAGAGAATCCAGAGCTCCTTTTAAGTTATAAGAGGAAAGTAATTTCTTGATCCCTTCTATCTCCTCTCCTCACAGGAGAGGACTAGGGTGAGGTGTAGTTAAAGATAGGACAGAATTCTCCAGTTTCAAACTCAAAACCACCACCCTATTTACCAAATTTCCTAGATTATTCGCAAGTTTTGCGTTATACATGAGAACAGCATCCTTTCTATCATAATCCCCATCATTCCCTATCGGAAAAGCTGAGAGCATATAAAGAGTAAGTAGCTCTTTACTGTACTGTTCTGAATATGCTACTGGCTCTATAACATTCCCGAGAGACTTACTCATTTTCTGTCCATCGACTGTGAAAAATCATCCTGTAAGAATAGTTTTTGGAAGTTTTTTCTTATCTGAATCCTGATAATGCAATACTCCATCTTTTTCCCCTCCTAGGTCTAGGTAGCTTGCAAGCATAGCTGGCCAGAAAATAGCATGGAATCGAATAATATCCTTTCATACAACTTGAACATCAGCCGGCCAAAGATGAGATTCATCAATAAAGTCTTCATTATCTCTCTTCCCTGCTCTACTGTACTTGCAACTCGTGTAATAGTTAAAAAGAGCGTCAAACCAGACATACGTTACTTGAGAGTCATCGAATGGAAGGGGTATTCCAAAAGTATTTGTTTCTCTAGATATAGAAAAGTCCTCTAGACCTCTTTCTACAAATGCACGGACTTCATTGAAACGAAAGTCAGGAACTACGAACTCAGGATTTGCTGCGTAAAATTCTTCCATCCAAGTTTGATACCTAGAAAGCTTGAAGAAATAATTTTTTTCCTTGATAGTATCTGGTTCTTTGAGATGATCTGGACACACTTTGACGATATTATCAGATTGTTCTACTTTTGGTGATATAGGAAACGTTTTTCATGAAGTTTTATTCAGAAAGACTAAGTCATCATCTTTTTTAAAGGCCTCACATCCAATACAGTACTTTCCTTCATATAATCCCTGGTATATATCTCCTTTATCGAAGCAGTGCTGAAGTACCTCTTGGACGAGTTTATGGTGTCTCTGCTCAGTTGTACGTATAAAGTCTGTATAATCAAAAGCAAAGTAATCCCATACTTCTTTATGTTTGTAAGCCATATCATCAAGATAATCCATGATATCAAGTCCATTCTTTTCTGCTTCTATCACGGCTTTTTGGCTATTCTCATCAATTCCCGTAGTAAAGCGAGCATCACACCCTGATATCTGATGGTATTTATAAATGATGTTTGCTATCGTAGAGGTATAAAAATGCCCCACATGAGGAACTCCATTCCCATAATAAATAGGGGTTGTGACGTAAAAACTCTTCTTTTTTGGCATTTTTTTGAAGAACAAAAAATAATAGACTATTTATAATGAAATAGCCTATAAAATCAATAAGAGTTCCCCAAAAGCTTACTTCTGCTTCCTTTTAAAGAGTTTTCCTATAAACGATGATTCCTTTGCTTCTTCTATCTTTCCTGACAGAAAGTGTTCATTTCCACAGTTTTTACAATAATTTGCATCATCTTGATTGCGAGTTCTGCACTTTGCACAAGTTTTAAAGATAGCAAGCCTATGAGACTCGGCTACATCCATAAAAACAAGAATAGTGATAGACGATATAACAGCCAAAAGTGCTGGCCCCAAAAGTATAAGGATAACTCAAAATACTTTCCCTACTAATGTAACGGGAACCATGTCACCATATCATACGGTTGTCATTGTTACTATCCCCCACCATAAAGAATGAAGTATAGAGGCAAAGTCAGGATTCACAGAATTTTCAAAATAATACACAAACGTAGAAATAATAACAAGGATAGCAAAGAATATGCTGTATACAGCTCTATATTCATACCTATATTCTTTTAGCGTACGCATAAAACCAAGGGCAATCGGTGACTTTGATGAAACTTCAAAGAGACGAAGTGTACGAAGGAGTCTCAGAACTTTGAGCATCTCAAGTCACCTAAGTGCTGGGAAGATAAGCCCAAGAAAGAAAGGAACAAAGGAAAGAAAATCTATGATATTGAGTGGACGAACGATAAAAAATACTTTTTTTCTTGCACGAAAGAATCTATATATATACTCTCCAGCAAAAACAAGAGAAACTCAAACATCAGCAAGAAAAAATTCGGAAGAGAAACGAGTTCACCAATCTCAAACAGTTTCAAAAACTATAATCAAAACAGCGAGGAATACACAGGTCTGTATCAAAATATTAAGCTTCTTTCCTATCTTGCTTTCAGGATCTTTAAGTACATTTTCGTACTTTTCCCTATCATAAAAATTGTGATGACGAAAAAATCGGTGTGTGTAGAGT